>CAZLGN010000100.1:0-7332 GCA_964558865.1 uncultured Methylomagnum sp. | reverse complement strand
CGATGGCGGCACAAATTGGATGTGTGACGTAATGGAAAATATGGAAGATGAAACTGTGATTTCTGCGGTACGCGAAAAAGTATCGGCGTTGTGTGCGCGTTTTCCTGTTTATAGTTAAGTGATGCTCGAAAATTTCAGCCTTCCAATTTGGGAATACGCTTACGGTTCGCCGTCGGGACAAGGTGAAATTCGCACTTTGCCCGAAGATTTCATTGTTGAAGAGACGTTAGCATTTGAACCTTCAGGCAATGGCGAACACATTTTTTTGCAGATTCAAAAAACGGGCGAAAATACCGAATATGTGGCGCGACAATTAGCGCGTTTTGCCAATGTACGTCAGCGTGACATTGGTTTTGCTGGAATGAAAGACCGTCACGCGATAACGACGCAATGGTTTAGCGTGTGGTTGCCGAAAGGTGAAGAACCAAATTGGGTGGAATTTGCCACAGAAAATATGGCGGTTTTACACGTTACGCGCCACGCTCGAAAATTAAAACGTGGTGCGTTGGCAAATAATCGTTTTGGGTTAACCATTCGGAATTGGCAAGGCGATAAAACGAAAACCGTTGAACAATTAACCGCAATCAAAAATCACGGCGTGGCGAATTATTACGGTTCACAGCGTTTTGGTCACGGTGGTCAAAATGTAGCGAAAGCGTTAGCGATGTTTCAAGGCGCGAAAGTCGGGCGCGAACAACGCAGTTTATATTTGTCAGCGGCGCGGTCGTTTTTGTTCAATCACATTTTGTCGGCACGAATTGAACAACATTCTTGGCAAACGGGTTTGAACGGTGATGTTTTTATGTTGGATGGTTCACGCAGTTGTTTTGCTTGCGAAGTCATTGACGATGATATTCACGCGCGTTTAGCGAAAAACGCTTTGCATTCGACGGGCGCATTAGTTGGTAAAGGCGAATCGCGTGTGAGTGCCGAGGCGTTGGAAATCGAACAAAAAATCATCGAAAACTATCCCGAATTACAAAATGGATTAGTGGCATTTGGCGTAGAAAATGACCGCCGCGCGTTGCGTGTCAACGTCGCAAATTTGACGTGGAAATTCAGCGATGACACTACGTTAAAATTACAGTTTTTATTACCCGCAGGCAGTTTTGCGACGGCTTTGTTACGCGAAATTATTTCACTTTAAAAATCTTCTTTCTTTTCACGACAATTACTTTTACGACATGAATAAAAAAATCTCTCGCGCTCTCGTTAGCGTTTCAGACAAAACAGGTATTGTGGAATTTTGCCGCACGTTAAATCAATTCGGCATCGAAATTTTATCGACTGGCGGCACATTCAAAACCTTGACCGAAAACAATATCGCGGCAATCGAAGTATCCGATTACACAGGTTTTCCCGAAATGATGGATGGACGAGTTAAGACGTTACACCCAAAAGTTCACGGCGGTATTTTAGGGCGACGCGGCATTGACGATGAAATTATGGCAAAAAACGGCATTCGCGCCATCGACATGGTGGTGGTGAATTTGTATCCCTTTGAAGCCACAATCGAAAATTCGGATTGCAGTTTTGAAATGGCAATTGAAAATATCGATATTGGCGGCCCAACGATGATTCGTGCGGCGGCAAAAAATCATGCGGACGTAGCCGTTATTGTTAATCCAAACAATTATGCAGAAATTTTAGTTGAATTAAATGCAACCAATGGCGCGTTATCCAGTGCAACCCGTTTTGATTTAGCGTTAAAAAGTTTTGAACACACCGCGCGTTATGACATGGCGATTGCAACGTATTTAGGCGATTTGAATAATACAAAATATCCAGAAACATTGAATTTGCAATTTTATAAACAACAAACGTTGCGTTATGGCGAAAATCCTCATCAAAGTGCCGCGTTTTACACAGAGAAAAGTCCTGCTGTCGGCACGATTGCACGCGCGAAACAATTGCAAGGCAAAGCACTTTCTTACAATAACATTGCGGATGGCGATGCCGCGTTGGAATGTGTGAAAGATTTTGTTGAAAAACCCACTTGCGTCATCGTGAAACACGCGAATCCCTGCGGTGTCGCACAATCCGACAATCTTTTAATGGCTTACGAATTAGCTTATGCGACAGATTCGACTTCGGCATTCGGTGGAATTATTGCCTTTAACCGTGAACTGGATGCTGAAACGGCTGAAACTATCATCAACCGCCAATTTGTCGAAGTTATTATTGCGCCGAGCGTCAGTGATGAAGCGCGGCAAGTCTTAGAAACGAAACAAAATGTGCGGGTTTTAGTCACGGGCGATTGGTCAGGCACTTGCACTGTTAATGGTTCAATTTTAAGGGGATTTGATTACAAACGTGTCGGGGGCGGTTTATTAGTTCAAGACAAAGACACGGGAATTGTGTTGCCAAGCGCGATGAAAATTGTCACCAAACGTTCGCCAACGGAACAAGAATGGGCAGATTTATTATTTGCGTGGAAAGTGGCGAAATTTGTGAAATCCAACGCAATTGTTTATTGCAAAAATGGACAGTTAATCGGAGTCGGTGCTGGACAAATGAGCCGTATTTATTCCGCGAAAATTGCAGCTATTAAAGCCAATGATGCAGGTTTAGAAGTTAAAGGTTCTGCGATGGCTTCAGATGCGTTTTTTCCATTTCGTGACGGAATTGATGCAGCAGCGGAAGCAGGTATTACCGCTGTGATTCAACCTGGTGGTTCGATGCGTGATGAAGAAGTGATTGAAGCCGCAGACGAATATCGAATTGCCATGTTATTTACAGGAATGCGTCATTTTAGACACTAATTTTTATAATGCGTTGAGCGGATTCAATGCAGAATTTGTGTGAATCCGCTTTGAAATTTACGAAACCAAAAATGACTAACGTTACGAATAATCTCTTTCAGCAAGCCTTTCAATATCACAGCACAAATGAGTTGTTACAAGCTGAACAACTTTATCGCGCTATTTTAGAAATAGAACCTAATCATCCCAATGCAAATCACAATTTAGGCGCGATTGCTGTCACCGTAAATGAATTCGATGTCGCGTTGCCATTTTTTAAACGAGCGTTAGAAAGCAACTCAAACGAAGTGCAATTTTGGTTGAGTTATATCGATACGCTAATCAAAACCAAGCAGTTAGATTTAGCGCGGGACGTATTAACACAAGGTAAAAAACGTGGTTTAAACGGTAATAAAACGCAAGAATTCTCACAACTTTTAGAGTGCTACAAATTAATAACCCTGTTTAATCAAAAAAAATTTGTCGAAGCAGAAACTTTTGCACGAAATTTCATTGAACAATTCCCAGAAAATGGTGTTGCATGGCAAGTATTAGGTGCCACCCTTCAAAAACAAGGCAGAAAACATGAGGCGTTAGTTCCCATGCAAAAAGCAGCTGAATTATTACCTCACGTTGCAGAAGCACACAGCAATTTAGGCGGAATGTTTTTGCTACATCATGATATTGTCAATGCAGAAAAACATTGTCGTCGAGCGTTAGAATTAAATGAGAACTTAGCGACCAGTTACAGTAATTTGGCGATGGTTTTTGAAAAATTAAATCGCTTAGACGATGCTATATCGTTGTATCAAAAAGCGATAATGTTAGATCCAGATTTGGCTGATGCTCATGGTAATTTAGGGATGTTGCTTTTATTGAAAGGCGACTACGAAAGGGGGTTGGCAGAGTATCAATGGTTTTATCATGAAAACAGCACTAGCCTTGTAAAACAACCATTACCTAAAGGTTCAACGCCACAATGGCAAGGTGAATCACTGCAAAATAAAACGATTTTGCTTCATCACGAACAAGGTTTTGGTGACATGATTCAATTTGTTCGTTACGCTGAATTGTTAAAAAAAGTAGGAGCAACCGTTTGGGCATTAGGAAATCCCGCGTTAGCAGAACTTTTAAAAACCGTGCCATGGATTGACCGCGTTGTGAAACGAGGCGATAAAGGCTCGTTTGATTTTTGGACACTGCCACTTAAATTACCGTATTGGTTTAAAACCACTCTCGAAACTGTTCCGTGTAACGTGCCGTATTTGTCAGTGAACAAAGCAAAATCCGCATGGTGGAAAATTTGGTTAGATAAACAAATTCCAACAAAAAATAAACGTATTGGTTTAGTTTGGGCTGGAAATCCAAATCATGGCAATGATGAAAATCGTTCAATTTCATTTTCAGAATTAACCATTTTTTCAGGTTTGGAAAATATCACTTTTGTGAGTTTGCAACTCGATGAGAAATCACAAAACAACGTAAAAATTGGTTTAGAAAATCTCGCCATATTAAACGCAGGGGCGTTCATTCAAGATTTCGATGATTCGGCGGCATTGTTAAATAACTTAGATTTATTGATTACTGTTGATTCTGCTCCCGCGCATTTAGCAGGTGCATTAAATTTACCTGTTTGGATGTTAATTACAAAAGTTCCCGATTGGCGTTGGTTATTAGAACGCACTGATTCGCCTTGGTATTCGTCGATGCGTTTGTTTCGTCAACCAGAAATTGGTAACTGGGCGAGTGTGTTGAATACTGTGAAAGTCACGTTAAAAAATGAATTTTAAAAATCTTCACCAAAAATAAACAAAAGGAAAACGTTAAATGGTTAGTTTTGCCGATACATTTGAGCAACAGCAACTCAAAGATTTTGCTGAAAAAGCCTATCTCGATTATTCGATGTATGTGATTTTAGATCGTGCTTTGCCATATCTTTCGGACGGTCTGAAACCTGTGCAACGCCGCATTATTTATGCAATGTCAGAATTGGGTTTGAACGCCCACGCGAAATATAAAAAGTCAGCCAGAACCGTCGGCAGTGTTTTAGGTTTATATCATCCACACGGCGATTCTGCTTGTTATGAAGCAATGGTTTTAATGGCGCAGCCGTTTTCATACCGTTACACGTTGGTCGATGGACAAGGTAATTGGGGGTCGTCCGATGATCCAAAATCGTTTGCCGCGATGCGTTATACCGAATCACGTTTAACACCTTACGCGAACACCTTATTAAGTGAAATTGAACAAGGCACTGTCGAATGGACAGATAATTTTGATGCGTCGCTTAAAGAACCCGAATGCTTGCCAGCACGTTTGCCAAACATTTTACTTAACGGCACGATGGGTATTGCCGTTGGCATGGCAACGGATATTCCGCCGCACAATTTGCGCGAAGTTGTTGGCGCGTGTGTGCAATTATTGGACACGCCAGAAACCGACTTAGACACGCTTTTAACCTTTGTTCACGCACCTGATTATCCAACCGAAGCGGAAATTATCAGCAGTCGAGAAGATTTGCAAAAAATCTATCGTACAGGCGGCGGTTCAGTCAAAATGCGAGCGACATACACGCTTGAAGACGGCGTGATTATTATCACCGCGTTACCGCATCAAGTTTCAGGTTCAAAATTGATGGAACAAATCGCCGCGCAAATGTTGGCGAAAAAATTGCCGATGTTGGAAGATTTGCGCGACGAATCGGATCATGAAAATCCGACGCGCTTGTTGATTATTCCGAAAGCCAAACGGATTAACGCCGAAGAAATCATGTCGCATTTGTTCGCCACCACGGATTTAGAAAAAAGTTATCGCGTCAACATGAACATGATTGGCTTAAACGGTCGCCCGCAAGTTAAAAATCTGCGGGAAATCTTGGTTGAATGGCTAGAATTCCGAATTGAAACCGTGCGTCGTCGTTTGCAACACCGCTTAAATAAGGTATTGGCGCGATTGCATATTTTGGACGGTTTGTTGATTGCCTATTTGAATATCGACGAAGTGATTGCGATTATTCGCAACGAAGACGAACCCAAAAAAGAGCTGATGACGCGTTTTGGTTTAAGTGAAATTCAAGCGGAAGCTATTTTAGAATTGAAATTGCGGCATTTGGTTAAGTTGGAAGAAACCAAAATCAGCGGCGAACAAAATTCGTTAGCGAGAGAACGTGACGGGCTTGAAAAAACGCTAAGTACCGAAACGTTGTTGAAAAAACAGGTTAAAAAAGAACTTCAACAAGATGCTAATGTTTATGGCGACGAACGTCGTTCGCCCATCGTGACGCGCCAAGCGGCGCAAGCCTTAAATGAATCGGCGTTAATCTCAAACGAACCGTTGACGGTAATTTTGTCGGAAAAAGGTTGGATTCGTGCCGCGAAAGGTCACGATGTGGATGTCGAAAATTTAAGTTATCGGGCAGGTGATAGTTTTCAAACAGCAGTCAAAACGCGCTCGACACAACTGGTGTATTTGTTTGATTCGACGGGGCGTGTTTATAGTTCGACCACCCATGATTTACCATCGGCGAGAACACAAGGCGAACCATTAACAGGTCGTTTCAATCCACCCGAAGGCGCGACTTTTACGCATTTAATAGCGGGAAATTCCGACGATTTTGTGATGTTGGTGAATTCTTGGGGTTATGGTTTTAAAACACCGCTCAACGATTTAGCGAGTAAAAATAAAGCAGGGAAATCTTTGGTTACGCTGTCGAATAATGAAAAATTATTGCCACCATTATTGACCGCAGACGAATCGAATTTACTTGCCGTTGCCACAAATCAAGGGCGTTTGCTCATCTTTCCGTTAAGCGAAATTCCAACTTTGGCAAAAGGAAAAGGCAATAAACTGATTCAAATTCCGTCGAATGAATTAGAAAAAGGCACGGATTTCATTGTGGCATTCACAATTTTAAAATCCGAAACTGCTTTGACGGTGACATCTGGAAAACGAACGTTGACGTTAAAACCGAGCGATTTACAGCTTTATATTGGAAGTCGCGCAAAGCGAGGAACGCTTTTACCACGAGGTTTTCAGCGGGTTGAAAGTTTAGACAGCGGCGAATAATCCTGAAAAAGTCCCGCTTTGCATCACCGCAAGTCGGAGTTTTTTGTGGCGTTGGTGCATAAATAGCAAAGATGGGCGTTGGTGCCCACATTGAGTGCCTGTTTTAAAAGTATCAAAATCAATCAAGCTAACCGTCCGAGCATCAAGTTAATCATAGCGATGTGGTAACCCCCCACATTGAGCGGGTATTGAATCCATATTTTCTAATTTATTTTCATTAAATATCAATTAGATATAAATTTAGACTTGTTTATATTACAAAAATCATGAGCTGGTAGGTGTTAGCGTTTTCTTTAATTGCATTTAAAAATCAATGTGTTATGAAAAAAAGGTGTATTGAATCTAAATCAAGATGCTCATTGCATTGGGATGTTGCAGCAACTTTAGGTAATTCGTTAAATAAACCAAAATCATGTGAATTCATGTAATAGATTGATTATTAACCCACATTGAGTGGGGTGGAATGTTGATTTTTTTCAATTTAAATCTCCTTAATAATCAATCAGTTACATTATTTTGGTTTATT
>CAZLGN010000099.1:0-7388 GCA_964558865.1 uncultured Methylomagnum sp. | reverse complement strand
ATCTTGACATCAGAAAATCGTGAATCGTTTTTGGATGCGCGTGTAATGGCGCGGATATTTTGACCTGTCCATTTGGATAAACCTTCAAACGAATGTTTTTGATTTTCTTCATCGTTACTTCGATAACGAGGTCATTTAATTTAATAGTGCTAATCATTGGTATTCCGACTGATACCAGCTTTTAGACTGTCCAAATAATCAGCCCATGATTGCATCATTTTTCGGCGTTCATCTAAATACTGCGCCCGATTGTAGGCAGCTCGAACAGCATCGCGTGGCGCGTGTGCCAATTGCCGCTCAATTGCATCAGGACTCCAACCTTGTTCGTTCAAGAGAGTTGATGCTGTTGTTCTAAAACCATGTGCCGTCATCGCGTCGCTATTGTAGCCAAGTGCTCTAAGTGCAGTGCGTATGGTGTTATCCGACATGGATCTACCACCACCACGACTAGACGGGAAAACATAACGCCCTGAATCAGTTAGCAGCTTGATAGATTCTAATATGGACACAGCTTGCGTACTGAGTGGCACGATATGATTAAATGCTGTTTTTGTGACTAAGTATCGCCACTCACACGCCACTAAATCAATATCTTTCCATTCCATTTGGCGAATTTCACCAGGTCGCTGAAATAAAAGCGGTGATAATCTAAGGGCGCACTGCACAACAAAAGTTCCTTGATAATGAAAAATATCTCTCAGTAGTTGGGCAACTTCATTGGGTTCGATTAACGCGGCATGGTGCTTAACTTTTTGAGCGGGAATTTGTTTAGCAACCGCTTGAGCAGGGTCGTAATCAGTTAAGCCATGAGCAATGGCATAAGCAAACACAGTGCTAATTTCACTACGAATACGGTGTGCCGTTTCGAGTTCACTTTTAGCAATCAATGGTTTAATGATACTGAAAACATCTGGTGATTTAATGGCATTTATTGGCAGATTGCCAAGAAAAGGAAAAATATGAATTTCAAAACGTCTAATTTTTTTCTTGTGCGTTAGCTCTGTGAGAGTATGGCTATTTGCCGCAAACCATTCACGCGCGGCTCGTTCAAATGTATAAGTCTGAGTAATTTTTTCTGATTTACGACTTTCGCTAGGATCGATATTTTCTGCAAGTTGCCGTTTGGCTTCATCGCGTTTTTCTCTGGCAAGTTTCAAGCTTGTGTCGGGATAAACGCCAAGAGCAAGTGTTTTACGCTTTCCCGTAAAGCGATAATCAAGACGAAAATACTTGCTACCATTTGGACTAATTAACAAATACATCCCTTTTTCATCGGGTAGTTTATAAGAAGTTTCTCGTGATTTTGCATTTCTGATTGCGGTATCTGATAAGGACATGACGGTATCTTTTTGGAGGTATAAAAATATACCGCTAAAAGTACCGCCTTTGATGACGGTATGTCAATAGATGACATTGGACACTACAAGACAATAAAAAACCCGCTAAGCTAGATAACTTGCGGGTTTTTAAACTTTTTTGCATCATTTAAGATGCCTATTTGGTGCCGACGACTGGACTCGAACCAGCACAACCTAAGTAACCACCCCCTCAAGATGGCGTGTCTACCAATTTCACCACGTCGGCTTAATAAATTTTACTTCGCATTTTCAACTGCAACAGGAACTTCAGCAGAAACAGGTTTCGCTGTTGGAACATCTTGCTCGACTTTAATAGGATTCGCAATCAAATCTTTTTCAACAGATTGTTGGCTATTCATGACGGCTAAACCTAAACTCGTCGTAAAAAATAAGGTTGCTAAAATAGCGGTTGATCGTGACAGAAAGGAAGCAGCACCTTGTGCGCCAAATACCGAACCTGAAGAGCCTGTACCAAATGCGGCACCCGCATCGGCACCTTTACCTTGTTGCATTAGCACCAAACCCACAACGCCTAAACCTAATAAAACATGAATAACAATAATGACTTGATACATATTAGCTCAAACTGTAAAAGCAGTTAAAAATCGAAAAATGCACCGCAACTGCGGCTAAGTGGCGCGTATCATAGCGTTTAACGTGCTTTTGTTCAAGCAACGATTGCCAATTTCACATCTTCGGCTAATTGTTTCGCATAGTTTTCAACCGTTGCAAAATCTCGCCCTTCAACCATCACGCGAATCAACGGCTCTGTTCCAGATGCTCGCAATAAAACCCGACCATTGTCTCCCAACGCCTGTTCGATGGCACATACCGCATTTTGAATACCTTCGTGGCTTAAATCGACTTTTTGCGCGGTGCGTACATTGATTAAAATTTGCGGATATTTTTGCATTCCCGACTTCAAATCATGTAACGACAGCCCCGTTTTTTGCATTTCCGCGACCACTTGCAATGCTGCAATAATGCCATCACCCGTTGTGGTTTTATCTAAACAAATAATGTGTCCCGAATTTTCGCCACCCAACATGCCTTTGTGTTCCGTTAACATTTCAATCACATAGCGATCTCCCACGTTTGCCCGTAATAATGGCACGTTCAAACCTTTTAAGGCGAGTTCCATACCCAAATTCGTCATCAATGTGCCAACGACTGGACCCGTTAATAACCCTGCTTTCAAACGCGCTTTTGCAATGATGTAAATTAACTCGTCACCATCGACTAATTCGCCGCGATGATCAACCATAATCACCCGATCGCCATCACCATCTAACGCAATGCCGAAATCGGCTTTATGTTCTAAAACGGTTTTTTGTAAATTTTCAGGACTTGTCGCGCCAAAACCTTCGTTAATGTTTAAGCCATCGGGTTCGGCACCGATGGTAATCACATTTGCACCCAATTCAGTGAAAACGTGCGGCGCAATGTGATAAGTCGCGCCATTCGCGCAATCAACCACAATTTTCATGCCGTCAAACGCCATTCCAGTTGGTACGCTAGCTTTGCAAAATTCAATATAACGCCCTGCCGCATCGACAACCCGTTTGGCTTTGCCTAATTTTGACGATTCAACAGTCGTAATTATTGGCGAATCTAAATAAGTTTCGATTTTTCGTTCAATATCGTCAGGCAATTTTGTACCTTGCGCTGAAAAAAACTTAATTCCGTTATCGTAAAAGGGATTGTGTGACGCGCTAATCACAATACCTGCTTTTGCATGTAAAGTGCGTGTCAAATACGCAACAGCGGGGGTAGGCATCGGGCCAACTAAACGGGTGTCAACACCCGCCGCCGTTAAACCTGCTTCGAAAGCAGATTCGAACATATAACCCGAAATGCGTGTGTCTTTACCAACTAAAACAAAATTGTGTCCTTCGTTCGCAAAAACTTGTCCCGCTGCCCAGCCAAGTTTCAATAAAAAATCGGGGGTAATCGGTGGCGTTCCAACTTTGCCGCGAATGCCGTCTGTTCCAAAGTATTTTTTTGTCATGACGCTTTACCTTAAAAATTCAGTAACAAAAAAAGGAGAAACGCCACGCGCCTCTCCTTTTGAGAAAATAAATAACGATTAGTGTTGTTCGACGGGTTTGCCGAGTGGCACGATGTTATCAGGAATTTCGCCGCCTACGACAACATGCAAACCGCCTTTTGGTGGTTTGGGATCGTTCCAACCCGCAGGTTCGCGTATGGTTTCTTTACGTTCCATCAAATCATCAATCATATTTTTATCGATTGTTTCGTATTTCATTAACGCCGCCGCCATCGCGTGCAAAATATCCGCATTAGCTTTCAAAATAGATTCAGCACGAGAATAGTTGCGGTCAATAAACATGCGAATTTCTTCATCAATACTGTGTGATGTTTCTTCTGCAACCGTTTTATGGCGCGTAACTGAACGCCCTAAAAAGACTTCGCCTTCTTCCTCGCTATACGAAAGCGGCCCTAAGCGTGCTGAAAAACCCCATTTCGTCACCATGTTTCGCGCTAACTCGGTTGCACGTTCAATATCGTTTGATGCACCTGTGCTAACAAGTTCCACGCCGTAAATAATTTCTTCGGCAATACGGCCGCCGTACAAACTCGAAATCATACTGTCCAATTTTTGTTTGCTCGCGCTGTATGAATCACGCTCTGGCAAAAACATTGTCACGCCTAACGCTCGACCGCGTGGCATGATGCTAACTTTATAAACAGGATCGTGTTCAGGCACTAAACGTCCAACAATCGCGTGACCTGCCTCGTGATATGCCGTCATTTCTTTTTCTTTCAAATTCATGACCATAGAATAGCGTTCTGCACCCATGATGATTTTGTCTTTGGCTTTTTCTAAGTCTGACATACTCACAACGCGCTTATTCATCCGTGCTGCAAATAATGCCGCCTCGTTAATCAAATTTGCCAAATCGGCACCTGAAAAACCTGGTGTACCTTGCGCGATATATTTCACTTCAACATCGTCCGCGCTCGGTACTTTTTTGATGTGTACTGCCAAAATTTGTTCGCGTCCACGAACATCTGGCAAACCGACTGTGACCTGTCTATCGAAACGACCTGGACGCAATAACGCTTTGTCTAAAACATCAGGACGGTTTGTTGCGGCGATAACAATAATGCCTTCGTTCCCTTCAAATCCGTCCATTTCAACCAGCAACTGATTTAACGTTTGTTCGCGTTCGTCATTACCACCGCCTAAACCTGCACCACGTTGACGACCAACGGCATCAATTTCGTCAATAAAAATAATACATGGAGCGTGTTTTTTGGCAGTTTCAAACATATCACGAACTCGTGATGCGCCAACACCGACAAACATTTCGACAAAATCTGAACCCGAAATCGTGAAAAATGGCACTTTCGCTTCACCCGCAATCGCACGCGCTAACAGCGTTTTACCTGTTCCAGGCGGCCCAATCATCAACGCGCCGCGTGGAATTTTTCCGCCCAATTTTTGGTATTTTGCTGGGTCGCGTAAAAAATCAACCATTTCTTCAACTTCTTCTTTTGCTTCGTCACAGCCAGCAACGTCCGCAAACGTGATTTTGATTTGGTCTTCTTCTAGCATTCGCGCTTTGCTTTTGCCAAAACTCATGGGATTTTTTCCGCCAGGCATTCCACCATTCATTTGGCGCATGAAAAAGACCCAAACACCAATCAATAAAAGCATCGGCCCGAAAGATACCAATAATTGCATTAGCATCGTAGGCTGTTCTGGCGCGGAAACTTTAATATCAACGTTATTTGCCAACAAATCATCGACTAAATGCCCATCATTTGGCGCGTAAGTTTTGAAAATTTGCCCACTTTGTAACTTACCTTTAATCGTATTCTCGTCAATAACGACTTGTTGAACTTGACCTGCTTTCACGGAATCAATAAATTGCGAATATGACAACGACGAGTCAATACGTTCGTTTTGCTGCGTATTGCTGCTACCAAAATTATTAAACAGTGACATCAACAACATCGCAATGACACCCCAAACCAGTATATTTTTTATCATAATTATTTTTGTGACTCTCAATTTCAAAATCTTGAGTAATTATATCGGTAATTGATTTTCGCCTGATGGTTTTTTACGGTTTCAAGATTTAAAACCTTTTGCCAAAATATAAACTTCATTACTACGAGGACGCGAAGCCTTTGGTTTGCGAATAATTACCGTCGTGAAGGCTTGTTGAACTTCTTTGAAATAGGCTTCAAAACCATCGCCTTGAAAAATTTTCACTAAGAAATTCCCATTTTTTGCCAAAACTGTTTTGGCAGTATCTAACGCAAGTTCGCACAAATACATGGCGCGAGCTTGATCGGTGCTTTTATTACCGCTCATATTCGGTGCCATATCCGACAGAACCAATTGAATTGGTTCGTTTTTCAAAACAGCAAAAAGTTCATTCAAAACCGTTTCTTCGCGGAAATCGCCAATAATCATGTCCACACCTACAAGTGGTTCCATCGGCAAAATATCCAGCGCGACTAATCGCCCATTGCTGCCTAAAATGTGCTGCGCAAATTGTGACCAACCACCAGGTGCTGCGCCTAAATCAACGATATTCATGCCCGCTTTTATCAAGTTATCTTTTTCGTGTATTTCTTTGAGTTTGAAAACCGCACGCGACCGATAACCTTGCGCTTGCGCCATTTTGACGTATGGATCATCGAAATGCTCTTGCATCCATTGTGTACTGCTTTTAGTTCGTGCCATAACGCGCCATTTTTAGTGTAGAATTCAGCTTTATCAAGCCTTTTGAGAGTAGGGAAAATCCGTGGATTCTGTAAAAAAGAAAAAGTTTAAATCGGACGCACACAGTTTGAAACCCGTCGTAATGATTGGGCAGGCGGGTTTAACTGCGGCGGTATTAGCAGAAATTGAATCGGCACTAGATGTTCATGAATTGATTAAAGTGAAAATTCGCGCTGAACGTGATGAGCGTAAAGCAATTTGTGATGAAATTTGTGCCTCAACCAAAGCCGAATTAGTTCAGTCAATTGGGCAAATTATTGTAATTTACCGATTGAATCCAAAAAAATAAAAGTGCTAAAAGGTCAAAAAATGATTTTCCATTTTTGACCTTTTACATCTCAAATATATCGAATCGAAATAATTTCATAATCGACATCGCCAGCGGGTGCCTTTACCGTGACGACATCTTCCACTTCTTTACCAATCAACGCGCGTGAAATGGGTGAACCAACTGAAATTCTACCTTCTTTAATGCTCGCTTCATCTTCGCCAACAATTTGATAAGTGACGCGATTTTCATTTTCTAAATTTTCCAGTTCAACTGTTGCACCAAAAATCACTTTGCCCGCCGCATCGACTTTTGTGACATCGATAATTTGCGCGTTAGCTAATTTTCCTTCGATTTCGCCAATTCGTCCTTCGGCAAAACTTTGTTGTTCTTTCGCGGCGTGATATTCGGCATTTTCTTTTAAATCGCCGTGTGCGCGGGCTTCAGAAATCGCGTTAATAATGCGTGGACGGATGACAGATTTTAATTCGTCTAATTCGGCGCGTAATTTTTCTGCACCTTTGACAGTGAGGGGAACTTTGCTCATTTTTTGAAACTCCGATAATTATTGACAATGGGCGCGTTGTTTCACGCCCATATTTTGGATTTTATTTCAGGCTCTTATGCAAATCTTGCAAGCAATTTACATCGCCCGCATCGAGTTCACCCAGCGCGAAACACGCCGCTCTTGCGCCTGCCATCGTTGTGTAATAAGTGACGCGATGTTGCAAGGCTTCGCGGCGCATCGTGAACGAATCCGAAATTGCTTTTTTGCCTTCGGTCGTATTGATGATTAACTGGATTTGGTCATTTTTAATCATATCCACCGTATTCGGGCGACCTTCATTTACTTTGCAAACCACTTCGCACGGAAAACCGTTTTCTTTTAAGAAACGCGCTGTCCCGCCTGTTGCCAGGATGTCGTAATTTTTCGCAATTAACATTTTCGCAATTTCAGGCAATTTTGCTTTGTCTTTGTCACGAATACTGATTAACACTTTGC
>CAZLGN010000098.1:0-7446 GCA_964558865.1 uncultured Methylomagnum sp. | reverse complement strand
TGGCGAAAAAACTCGGTTTAGATTTAATCGTTCACATCAATCAAGAAGGCGTTGAACAAGGCATTGGACCTTTTACACACGGCAGTAAAAAACACACCGACGTAATGAAAACCGACGGTTTGAAACAAGGTTTAAACAAATATCAGTTTGATGCGGCATTTGGTGGCGCGAGACGTGATGAAGAAAAATCGCGGGCGAAAGAGCGCGTTTATTCGTTCCGTGACAAAAATCACCGTTGGGATCCCAAAAATCAACGTCCTGAATTGTGGAATATCTACAACGGCAAAATTGACAAAGGCGAAAGTATTCGTGTGTTCCCGTTGTCAAATTGGACGGAGCTTGATATTTGGCAATACATTCATTTGGAACAAATTCCGATTGTGCCGTTGTATTTTGCCAAAGAACGTCCTGTTGTGGAACGTGATGGCATGTTGATTATGGTTGATGATGACCGTATGCCGATTGGCGAAAATGAAAAAGTCGAAATGAAAAAAGTGCGTTTTCGTACATTGGGCTGTTATCCATTGACTGGCGCGGTGGAATCGGAAGCCACGACACTACCAGAGATTATTCAAGAAATGCTTTTGACCACCACTTCTGAGCGTCAAGGTCGTTTAATCGACCACGATCAAGCGGGTTCAATGGAACAGAAAAAACGCGAAGGCTATTTTTAAACCTAAAAATTTACTTATGTCGTCATGTCTCGAAAATCTGCCCTTATTCTAACCGTCATCATTTCCATCTATTTTTACCATTATCACGGGTGTACAGATGGTAATTTGGCAGTTAATTTTAGCGGTGTGTGCAAGCAAGTTGTTGGCGTAGTTTCGAAATTGAAGCAACTAGCCGTTTTCGCAATATCGCCTTAAAAAATAAGCACCTAAACTATCGATTCATGCTTTAAAACCTTTACTTTGAGTTCAAACAATATGTCCCACCAATCCGATTTAATCAGCACCGATATTAACGCTTATTTAGCGCAACACGAACGCAAAGAATTAGTGCGTTTTTTAACTTGTGGCAACGTCGATGACGGCAAAAGCACGCTCATCGGGCGATTGTTGCACGATTCAAAAATGATTTACGAAGACCAACTCGCCGCCGTTTTAGCGGACAGCGCGAAATCTGGCACGACGGGCGCGGGCAAAATCGATTTAGCGTTGCTGGTCGATGGCTTACAAGCCGAACGCGAACAAGGCATCACGATTGACGTGGCGTATCGTTATTTCTCCACTTCGACGCGAAAATTCATCATTGCCGATACACCTGGACACGAACAATACACCCGCAACATGGCGACAGGCGCGTCAACGTGCGACTTGGCGATTATTTTAATTGACGCGCGTTATGGCGTTCAAACGCAAACCAAACGTCATAGTTTTATCGCGTCGTTGCTCGGCATTCAGCACATTGTCGTAGCGATTAACAAAATGGATTTGGTTGAATACAGCGAAGTGAAATTTGAACAAATCAAAGCCGATTATTTGGATTTTGTGAAAACGTTGGATTTACACGACATTTTATTTATTCCGATGTCGGCGTTGGACGGCGATAACGTGGTAAATCGTAGCGAAAATATGGCGTGGTTCACGGGCAAACCGTTAATGGAAGCCTTGAACACCATTGAAATCGCCAACGACCGTAATTTCAACGATGCGCGTTTTCCTGTGCAATATGTGAATCGTCCGAATTTAGATTTTCGCGGATTTTGCGGCACGGTTGCATCGGGAATTTTCAAAAAAGGCGACACAATTACCGCATTGCCTTCTGGCAAAAGCAGCACGATTAAAGCAATCGTGACCTATGACGGCGAACTTGAACAAGCCTTCGCGCCAATGGCGGTGACGCTGACGTTGGACGACGAAATTGATATTAGTCGCGGCGATATGTTGATTGGCACACAGGAATTCACGCCGATTGTCGCGGATAAATTCAAAGCGCATATTGTGTGGATGGCAGAAGATTCGCTAAATATTGGCAAACAGTATTCAATTAAATTAGCGACGCGCACCGTTTCAGGTTCGGTGTCATTGATTCATCACCGCATCGACGTAAATACGCTCGAACATCACGACGCAAATGCGTTGCAACTCAATGAAATCGGCTTGTGTACCGTTTCGGTAAATGCGCCAGTGGTGTTCGATAATTACAAAACCCACAAAGGCACGGGTTCATTTATCATTATCGACCGTCTGACGAATGGCACGGTGGGTGCGGGCATGATTGTCGGCACGGGCGATAATGAAAATTTCCAACCCGTCAGCATCACAGAACGTGCGGCGCGGTTTAGTCAAATCGCAACCGCTATCAATTTGACGGGTAAAAATAGCGTCGAAATTGCTTATCAACTCGAACGTCGTTTATTCGATAACGGTCACGCTTGTACCATTTTAGAAACCACGAACAACGTGCTAATTCATGCGATAAATCACGCAGGGTTAATTGCGATTTGTGTAAATACGAATAAAGGTTTTACACCTATTCATTTTGATGCCGATAACCAGACGCTGGATGATATTTACAGCGCATTGAAGTCGCAGAAAATTATTTACTAAATTCGTGAGGAACTAACTATGGCAACAACGCCAGACATTTCAAATATCGCCAGATTTACGGCGGAAGATTTTACCAATCTAACAACTACGCAGGCTGCGGCAATAACCGCTGATCTTCTTGCCAAATTGAGTGCGAGCAAAATTTCACAACTTACTGAAATCAATGCGTTGCTGATAAACATTCCAGCCGCTGCTTTTACGAGTATTCAACCCAATGCAATTCCTGGTTTGAGCGTCAGCTATTTAACGAATAGTCAACTTAATGCGTTGGATACACATCAAGTCTCGCGTTTAACGTCCGCTCAAATTAGTGTGCTATCTAAAAGTCAATTGGCGGCTTTAAGCACGGACAACATTAGTGCAATAAGTAAATTCGCACTCCCTGGCTTGAATATCAGTTTGTTGAATACACAAGCGGTGGCGGCGTTAACGACGCTACAAATTGCTAAATTAAAATTGCCGCAAATTAGCGCAATTACCTCCGAGCAAATTGCGGTATTAACGACAGAGCAAGTCGCCGTATTAACAAAAATACACGCTGAAAATTTTTCGGTTAAAGCAATGTCGTCTTTGTCAGCATCACTTGTGCCATTGTTGGACAATAAATTTGTTGCGGCACTTCCTACCAAAACCTTTGCAGCATTAACTGCTGAACAAGTAGGCGCATTGACCAGTGATCAAACACATATTCTTACAGCTAGACAAATTGGCGCGTTGAGTTCCGAAGATGTTGCTACGTTGAGTTCCGAAGATGTTGCCGCATTAAGTAAATCCGCCATTGAAGGATTTAATAAAGCGAATATCGCAGGTTTAACACTTTCAGCATTAACGGGCGACGGGCAATTCACAGCATTACAGCCCGCGCAAATTGGCTTTTTAACGTCTGGACAAATTGCGTCAATGACCACTGATCAAGTGCCGTTACTAGCGGCGAATGATATTGCGGCAATGTCTGCGAAACAAATTGGGGCTTTTACACCAGAGGCTTTTGCCGCCATTCCAGTAAAATCGATTACAGGATTAACGACAGACAATATCAAAGGTTTAACTGCCGATGAAGTGAAAGCGTTCACGACAGAACAATTGTCTAAATTAACTTCAGCACAAATTAACGCATTCGATTTGACACAAGTGCAAGCATTTACGCCAGAAGAAACCGCCACATTAAGTCGATATGCTGTCGCAGGTTTTAATTCCAAAAATATCACGGGTTTATTGCTAGAAAACCTAACAGGTGTTGGGCAATTTACTTCTTTAACACCTGAGCAATTTTCTTTTTTCAGCACGACTCAAATTGAAAAAATTAACGCCGATTTTGCTGCATTGTTGAAACCCAGTATTGTTGCCGTTCTTTCTCCCTTGCAAATTGGCGCATTAACAACTGAGGCTATTTCTGTAATTCCAACATTATCGATTCAAAGTTTAAGTCCGAAAAGTTTTGCTGCATTAACGTCGGACAAAATCACTGCATTAACGTCAGAACAAATAGCTGTTTTGTCTTCTGGGCAAATAAACATTTTGAGTTCTGAGCAAGTTGCCGCATTCGCCTCCGACAGTATGTCATTCTTGAATGATGGCGCATTTGCAGGATTTAACAAAAAAAATATCATCGGTCTTCGAATCAATGACTTAGCTATTCCCGAGAGCGATGGTGATGATTTTAGCGGTCTATCTGAAGAAAACCATCTTATGTTATTAAAACCTACCCAATTGCGTTTTTTAACAACCGAACAAATCGCTGCAATAGACGCTAATACGGCTAGTTTTTTGAGACCAATTGCGATGACGGGTTTTTCTTCCTCGCAAATCGGTGTATTTACTACTGATGCCATTTCTGCGATGTTGCCGAGATCTATCGGTGCGATAACAGCAAAAAATATCGTTGGTTTGAGTTCCGAGCAAATTGTGGCACTGACAACAGAACAAGTAGCAGTATTACAACCGAAACAAATTGCAGCTTTAACGTCAGTACAAACAGCGGGATTTACAGCGGCAGACCTTGCCACATTAACATCTAAGCAAATTTTAAGTCTCTCTTCGAGTGGCTTATCGGGTTTATCGTCAGATGCTATTCCCGCATTAAGCAGCAAAACAATTTTAAATTTATCGGCAAACAGTTTTGGGGGATTTACAACGGATCAAATCATTTCCCTGATTCCCAGCCAAATGGCAGTGCTAACTTCGGCGCAAATTAACGCTTTGAGTTCTGCAAAAGTATCAGCGATTGAACCACAAGATTTAGCAGCATTAAGCACCGCCGCACTTGCAGGTTTTAGTAAAACAAATATAGAAGGACTTGATATTAACAACTTAACGGCAACGCAGCTTTCCGCTTTAAATGCCACGCAGTTTGGTTTTTTAAGCCCTGAAAAAATTGGTGCGATAGACAACGCTGAATTGTTAACGCCGCCTATTGTGGCGACTTTCAGTTCAGCACAAATTGCCGCGATTAAACCTGAAGTGCTTTCCGCAATGCCCGTAAAATCTATTTTAAGTCTCACAGGTACAAACATTGCTGGCATAGCAAATCTAAGCGTTTTAACGCCCAATCAAATGGCGTTGTTAAGTCCGTCTGTAATGGGCGCGTTAAGTTCAACACAAATTGCCTCAATTACCCCCGAGGGTTTTGCTGCAATACAGCCCGAATCGATTGCGGCGATTTCGCCAAAGATTTTCACCAGTATTCCCGTCGCCACTTTTGCATTGATTACCTCTCAACAACTTTCGGCATTAACGGTTTCCGAAGTAAAAACACTTACGCCTGATTACATTGCGGTGATTACACCCGAAACAGCGGGGGGATTTACATCGACATTGACGGCGGTATTAACATCAACGCAAATCGAAAAATTATCGATAGAAAGTTTTGCCGCGTTAACACCTGATGCGATTTCGGGTATTACAAAATTAGCCTTTCCGTCAGTAATACCAGCCGCCTTTGTGTCGATGAAACCCGAACAGCTTGCGGCGTTAAAACCCGAACAAGCGATTGTTTTAACAACGGCACAAATTGCCGCCATGACGGTAGAAAATGCGCCAGGATTAAATGCTGTCAGCGTAGCAAAATGGTCTGCGGATCAAGCAACGAGTTTAACAACAGACGCGATCGCCGTTTTAGCTAACAGCGTGATTAAAGGTTTGAATTTGACTAAGTTTGAGCCAACCGATATTGCTACGTTAACACCAGAACAATCGGCATTTTTAACAGGAGCAACAACACAAATCGGTGGTTTAAGTATCGCGCAAGTAGCCGTATTAAGCGTCGATCAAGTAGACGCTATGCCGCCAAAAACATTTCAAGGTTTTACAACGGAAACGCTTCCAGCTCTCACAACATCAGTCATTGCTTCATTAGATGTGTCTTATTTTTCGTCATTAACCGCTGTGCAATTGAAAGCCTTAACAGAAACACAAGTTGCTGTATTGAATAGTGATGTCACTGACTGGTTGCACGATGTAAAAGGTTATATAACGATGACGGGTGGAACGCCGACTGCCTCGGGGATTGAAACCTCAAAAACCTTAGCCGCGCCAAGCGTTGCCACTTTAATTACAGCGGGTAAAGCGGCTGTAAACATTACAGGTAGTGGAGAGGCAGATACAATTGTTGGCGGTTTAGGCGTTGATACCATCACAGGTGGCGGTGGCGCAGATAAATTTGTGTTCACTACGCCAGATAGTCCAAAAACTAGCGCGGCAGTTACTGATATTATTACCGATTTTAAAACGGCTGATAAAGACACGCTGAGTTTAGGTTCGGTTGGTGTTGATGGAACAAATTATAAAGAGGATTCGACAGTCTTTGTGGCATTAACCGATTTATTGAAAGCAGCAAACACCGCGCTTGATGGCACGGTGACGTATTTTGCTGGTGAAACAGGTGGCAATGTTTATTTAGTTACTGATGATGATGGAAGTGGCTATACCAATGTCATTCAATTAACGGGTGTTACTTTAGCAGGCATTGCCGCAACAGATATTCAGCCTTTACTTTCTTCTTAACAAATTGAAAACATGACAGAAACAACAGAACAAATCCAAGATGAACAAGACCAAATTAGACAACGCCGTGAAAAATTAACGGCGTTGCGTAATGAAACGATTGCGTTTCCAACTGATTTTCGCCGCGATGTTGTCGCAGGCGAATTGCTGGCGAAATACAGCGAAAAATCCAAAGAAGAACTCGAATCCGACCATTTGCGCGTAAAAATCGCAGGGCGAATGATGACCCGTCGCATTATGGGCAAAGCGAGTTTCAGTCATTTGCAAGATATGTCGGGACAAATTCAAGTTTATGTGGCGCGTGATAATCTGCCTGAAGGCATTTATAACGACCAATTTAAAAAATGGGATATTGGCGATATTTTGGGCGTGGAAGGGTATTTGTTTAAAACCCAAACGGGCGAATTAAGCGTTAAAGTTGATAACATTCGTTTGCTCACCAAAGCGTTGCGTCCGTTGCCCGAAAAATTCCACGGCATCGCAGACCAAGAAATCAAATATCGTCAACGCTATTTGGATTTGATTATGAGCCAACAATCGCGCGACGTGTTTTTGATTCGCTCGAAAGTCGTGGGTTATATTCGGAACTTTTTGATTGAACGGCAGTTTTTGGAAGTCGAAACGCCAATGATGCAAGTCATTCCAGGTGGCGCGACGGCTAGACCGTTCACTACGCATCATAACGCGCTTGATATGGATATGTTTTTGCGAATTGCGCCAGAATTGTATTTGAAACGTTTGGTTGTTGGTGGTTTTGAACGGGTGTTTGAAATCAATCGTAATTTCAGAAATGAAGGGCTTTCAACGCGCCACAATCCTGAATTCACGATGCTTGAATTCTATCAAGCCTACGCCGAATATCATGAATTGATGGATTTGACTGAAGAAA
>CAZLGN010000097.1:0-7484 GCA_964558865.1 uncultured Methylomagnum sp. | reverse complement strand
AAATTGATCAATTTCAGGGGGCGACAGTACATTAAATGGAATCAGCACCCACACCTTTTTATCATAATACATTGATTTTTAAACATAATTAAATCGGAAAACGCTAACACCTACCCGCTCATGATTTTTGTAATATAAACAAGTCTAAATTTATATCTAATTGATATTTAATGAAAATAAATTAGAAAGCATGGATTCAATACCCGCTCAATGTGGGCAATAAAGTTAATATTATCTTTATCAATAGAATCGTTTAATGAAATTGGATCAATTCCTATCCAATGATTTGCAGAAATACCAGAATCTTTTAACAATTTAAGAACATTCAGTTGATTACAACCAATATCTATAACCCTGTTAAATTTAATTCCTTCTAATTTAGATAGGATCAATTGCAACAATATATTGAATCTTTGTTGAACACCTGAACTTATAGGCGTGTATCCATAATCTTGATTGTAAATTTCATTAAATTGGAATTTTGATTCTGCCTGAATGTGAAAACATTTTTTACATAAAATGAGGTTAAATTCACGAAAATACTGAGGCTTATCATTCTTTAAAATCACGCTATCGAAAAAAACATTGCACATGGGATAGTTCTCGAAAGTTTCTATAATTGAAACCGAATTACTTCCACAGACATTACAGTTTTGCATTTTTATTTTTCTATAATTCTTTTGCTTGCAAATCAATCACTTTCGTTATATGAGGCATGACAAATTGATGTTCTTTCATACTTTTCACCACAATCGCCCCCATTCCAACTACACAATTTGAGTCGATTTTTATCCCATCTCTGATAATAGAAGCAACGCCCAACAATACGTCATCTCCAATCACCGATCCACCACCAATAAAAACATCGGGGGCAACCGAAACGTTGTCACCAATTTTGCAATCATGCCCGATTTGTGCAGACGTATTGATAATTACGCCATTTCCAATTTGAGCATCACAAGAAATAATCACGTTATGATGAATATAAACGCCTTCGCCTAAAATGACGCTTGAATGAACGCGACTATAAGGCGAAATTAAATTAGCTTGTTTAATCCCGTGTTCATTCAAAAAATTAAGAATGCTTCTTCTCGCTTTGATTCGCTCGATGTTATTAACGCCAATCGCAATGGCAACGGCATCAAATTTATCTTTGTTTTCTAATAACTCATCCAAATAGCCTAAGTTTGGAATGCCAACTAACGAACCCGAGGATGAAAAGGTTGCCACAACGTTATGTCCGCATAATTGAGCAATTTCTAAGTATTCTTTCGCTAATCCACCAGCACCGATTAAAGCAATTTTCATAACAACGTTCTCCCACCATCAATCACGATATTTTGCCCAGTTATCCACCGCGAAAGCGGCGACAATAAAAAAGCAACCAGATGTGCAACATCTTCAGGCAAGCCACTTCCGAGCGGATAATCTTGCGCGACTTTCTCAAAAAAAGCCTCGTTATAAACATCGGGCGACGCATTCACAATATCGGTCACAATAAAACCAGGTAACACGGCATTCACTCGAATGTTATTTTTTGCCAATTCAACCGCAAGCGATTTGACCAATGCGTTAATCGCACCTTTTGACGCGCTGTAATTAGAAATTCCTGCATTGCCTGAAATTGATGAAATAGACGACAAAAAAACCAACGAGGCTGGCGGTTGGCAAATACGCTTATCAGCAAAACTTTTAGCCAAAATTAGCCCTGAAAAATAGTTAATATCAAACATCTTTTTGGCATCATCTAAATCCAGTGATTTCAAAGGAGTAACGCCGCCAATTCCCGCAGAATGGACTAAACCTGTAAATTTTCCATGTTCTGAAACCAACGTTTTAATAAAACCACTAATGTTTTCTAAATCACCAAAATCAAAACAATGCGTGAAAAATTTTTTTGGATAATTAGATTCATTTTTTGTGGCTGTTAATTTTTCTTCATTGCGAGCTACCGCAACAACAGTTGCACCAAGTGAATTTAAAAAAAGAGCTGTTGCTTTACCTAATCCACTCGATGCGCCCGTGACAAGGTATAAATTTTCAGGTTCAAATTGTAAGTTCATGAGCTTATCCTTCTAAAAAAGCGACTTCGGTTTTAGACAAATCAACTAATGCTGCTGCCATTGAATAACCCACTCCAAATCCTGCTAACAAAGCCATTTTTTTCAAACAAATATCAGGCATTGTCGTAATCAATAACGGAATTGATGCACTTGAGGTATTGCCATATTTTTGAATGTTAGAAGGCGTTTTGGCTGTAATACCTAATTTGTCCGCTAAATAATCCAGCATGAATTTATTTGCCTGATGCAAACAAAATACATCAATATCATCAACGCTTTTGGATGAGTAAGTCAGTAAATCATTTATCAAACTAGGCACTTCTTCGACTGAAAAATTGAAAATTTCAGCTCCATTCATGTAAAGGTAAGCGTCAGCATTTAAATTACCTTCCTTGTCTTCTTTTACTTTATAAGACGCTTCGTTAAAAGGATGAGCAATTCCACCATCACGAACAATTAAGTTTTCAGCTCCACTTCCATCTGAACGTAATAAAAAATGCGTCGATTGTGCTGATGTATCTTTTTCAAGAAGTGTCACGGCTGCTGCATCACCAAAAAGAAAAGCGGTGCTTTTATTTTCTGAACAAACCATTTTGCTTAGGGCTTCGCCTGCAAATAAAAGAACTCGATTCAAATTTGTATTTGATTGCATCAAACTCATTGCTATATGCAATCCATAAACATAACCTGAACAACCTTGATTCAAATCAAACGCGATAGCTTCTTTATTTAAACCTAATTTTCCATGAAGGATATTTGCTGTTGTTGGCAAGCGATATTCTGGCGTTTGTGTGACGACGAAAATAGCATCGATTGAATTTTTATCTACGTTTTGTAGAATGTTATTTGCCGCTAGAAAATAAAGATTTTCGAGTGATTCATTAGCAGGAAGTAAGCGTCTGGTTTCTACCCCCGTCATTTTGATAACTTTTTTAATTGTCTTTTCGTCAAAATTTAAATCTTTGTTATGAATTTCATTTTTTGGAATGACTGAAACAATTTTTTTAATGACACATGAATTTATAACTGATTTCACAATACAGCCCTCTCATAATGATTATGAAATTCAACTATTCGACTCTCATTTTTTGCATAAAAAAACAAATTATTATTCGTTTTACTTTCTAAACCAAGTTGAGCTAATCGACAAATTTCAGCATCTTCTTCAAAAACTTTGCGATTAACAGTTGAAACGTCTTGATAAAAATTATTTTGCTCTGCTACGACAGAATAAACTTTGCTGATAAATTTGGTTTTCGTTTCTGATTTTGGAAAAAAGTTTTGGATTGCGTATGAATATCCGTAAGTTGACGAAATCATCGAAAAAGGAAATAAAAATATACTGAAATACGCATTTTTAAAATACTTTGGTGCAAAAAATTCTTTTAATAAATTTAATTTTTTTTCTAATTTATGATTACCAATTTCAGCAATCATAATGTCATTTGCTTTAGTGGTTTCAACTAAAAATGACTGCAAATTTAATTTTCCCAATGTTTCATTATGAATGAACGGAACGTGATAAGTTTCTAACGCATTTTCAATAGCAATTTTCCAATTGCATTCAAAAGGTTGGTTGTTTTTATCCACTTGCGCGTTGATAGAATGTGATATTTCAGAAACATCATCCCAAAAACTGCCTAATTGTTCTTTGAGTGTTGTTTTAGGTTTGGGTGAAAAGAAAACAAAATTGCCACAAAGTTGCACGTCGTAATAATGCAGTGAAAGCTCTTTTTGTGAGTATTGCGAAAATTCTTTTTGGCTTGGAATAGTTGTGCCGTTTTTAAAATGCCATTTGTGATACGGGCAAACCAATTTTTGACAGCCTTCATCTTTATCGAGAATTCGGCAACCTCTGTGCGGGCAGTTATTTTCAAAAGCGCGATATTCACCGTTGTCATTCCACAAAACAATGCTGCGTTCATAAACATCGATGACTACAAAACTATCAACGTCCGCTAATTCGCAAATATGCGCTCCAAAGTGGTAATAAGTATCAAATAAGCCATCCATTTCTTTTTCGAGCGTGTCAGTCGTGGTGTAGTCATAAACTTTTTTCATAACTAAAAGCCTGCCACTCTTTCAAGGTCGCCAAACGTTTTGCATTCAAAAAGAGTTCCAGCACCAATTTTTTTGCCTAACTTTTTATCAAGTAATGCAATAAAACCAATGACTGCGAGAGAATCCCAATCTTCCAATTTTTCTAAAACGACATCTGATGTTAATTCTGATTCATCAACTGAAAGTAAATCAGCAAGTTCTGTAATAAATTCATCTTTGTTCATAAAATAATCTCCAAGTTAATTAACAAAATAAGTCGTGGCAATCCACGAATAACCCACACCAAACGCAACTAATAACAATTTTGCACCTTTAAACAATTGATTTTTTTCCTGCAAATGTGAAAGCACAATCGGAATTGTCGAACTCACGGTATTGCCTGAATACTCCAAATCAATCACAAATTTTTCTTTAGGCAAATCTAATTTTTCTCTTAAATGTTCAAGCATATAAGCATTTGCTTGATGAAAAACGAAAAAATCTACCTCGTTTTTTTCTAACTTATTTTTAAGCAAAACACTTTCAACACATTGCGGCACTTTATCCAATGTAAAAGAAAAAATTTCAGCACCGTTCATGTAAAGATAATTTTTTTTATCATAATCATCTGCCGATTCATTGACGTTATTATTTTGAATTTGCTTGTTTTTTAATCCAAATCCAAATGATTCAACACAAAGATTAAAAGCTCCTTCGCCATCAGTTCCAAAAATAAAATTACCTAATGAATTAGCGTCATCAATATCGAGTAATGTTGCAGTCGCACCATCGCCAAAAATAGCACGATTGGTTCTGTCTGTTTCGTGAATGTATTTGCTATAAGTATCAGTAGTAACAAGTAAAACTTTTGACGCTTGACCGCTTTGTAATAATCCTTTCGCTAAAGACAAACCATAAAGAAATCCTGTGCAACCTTGGTTAATATCTAAGCTGGCACAAGTTGAATTTAAATTAAGTTTGTGATGTAACAAACTCACATTATTTGGCACGACGAAATCAGGACTTTGCGTGCAGTAAATCAAATAATCAATGGCAGTTGTATCGATTGAAAAATTTGCAAATAAATTGCGGCAGGCTTGTTCTGCTAAATCCAAAGCTGTTTCGTTTTCAGCAGTAATTCTTCGTTCTTGAATGCCAGTTTTGCTATAAATTTTTTTCGATGACCAGCCTAATTCATCAAATGAATCGTTTGATAAAATCGTTTGCGGCAAATAGTTAGCAGTTAGCATGATGAAATTCTCGAATTATTATTTTTATTAAATAAGCAAAATATCTGCCATTTTTGAAATACCCGAATTAAATATCGTCTTTGACAATAAAACTCTCAGTTGGCAAACCCGCACAAAAACGTTTCCATATCATTTTTAAGGCTTGCTCAACGCCATGCGCCACATTTTCAGGTTTTAATTTTTCTCCTTGTTGCATTCGTGAACGGAACTGATGACGCAACGCATTTAATTCTTGAATGTTTTGTGACCAGTATTTTGCTTTTTCAATAAATTCATTTTCCGTATGCACAATAAATGAATCTTCAATACCCACGCAACTCGCCCATGAAACTCCCGCGCGTCCTGGTAAAGATTTCCAAACATAAGACAAAACAGGCACCCCCATCCAAAGCGCAAAGCCCGTTGTCGTTCCGCCGCAATAAGGAAAGGTATCTAAAATAAAATCGACTTCACCATGCAGAGCCAAATAATCAGGAATAGATTTTTTAGCGTAAAAAGTTAAGCGTTCAATTGAAACACTGCGTTTTGAAAATTCATTTTCCAATTGATTCTGCAACGCTTCATCTGAAACATTGCCGATAATCATTTTTGACGTTGGAATTTCGTTTAAAACTTTGCACCATAAATCAAGCGTTTGTTGTGTCAATTTACTGGTGCGATTAAAACTACCAAAAGTTATATAACCATTTTTTAAAGCAGGACTATCTGTAATTGGAACCTCAACAGGAACATCAAATGTTCCTGCACTTGGTAATTGCACCAGCTTTTCAATAAAATAATCATCAAGCAAACCAACAGGACACCAATCGTTTTCAACCAAGTAATAGTCCATCGTTTTTAAGCCCGTCGTACCTGGAAAACCAATCCACGAAACTTGAATCGGCGCAGGTTTATAAGCAAACGTGAGCAAACGGTTTTTATCGGTATGCCCCGACAAATCAATGGCAATATTGATGCCGTCATTAAACATTTGTTGCGCGAGCTGTAAATCTGTCAGCGGTGCAACATCACGCCACAAGGCAAAATGCGATTTTATTCGCGCCGTAAAATTATCGTTTTTGGTGTTGTTGTAATACGCGACCAGCTCAAACTGATTTTTATCAAAACACGCTAGCAGCGGCTCAATAAAATACGCCACCGCATGATTCCAAAAATCGCCCGACACCATTGCAACACGCAATTTTTTATTTGGATCACGACCAGCGGGCGAATGAACAATCAGCGAAATACCTTGCGAGGCGACTTCACCAAAACGTAACGCTTCTTGAAAAGCATCCTCTGGCGAAACATTCGGATTATGCGCGAGGGTATAAAGCAAATTGGTGTAGGCTTCCAAATAACGCGGATTGACTTCGAGAGCTTTTTTATACGCGGCTTGCGCGGCATCTAAATCGCCTGAATTTTTGAGTAAATTTCCTAAATTGCTGTGTGCTTCGGCAAAGGTCGGATTGATTTGAATTTCACGTTGATAATGAGCAATCGCTTTTTCGATTTGGTTGGTTTTACTAAAAACCAAAGCGAGGTTGTAATTCGCTTTTATAAAATTTGGATTCACTTTGATGGCGCGTTGATAACTTTCTTTTGCTTCATCAAAACGCCCCGCTTCGTTCAACGCATTACCCAAGTTGTAAGCGGCTTCAGCGTCTTGGGGCAAGAGTTCAGATGATTTCTTTTTTGCTTCAAGCGATTCGTCTAATTTTCCTAAACGTTGCAACACTGCGCCCAAAACTTTCCAAGTAAAACCGTGTTTCGGAAATTTAACCAATAAGGCACGCGCCGCTTTTTCAAGTTCGTCGTTTTTATTTTGATTGAATAATTCGACTAATTTATTCGTGTCAGCTTGTGATGGTTGAGCAATCGCAGATTTTTTAGCAAAGGATTTAGGAAGTGGTTTTTTCATGTTTTATGTAATCAGTTTGTGATTTTTATTTTATTTAAATTATAGGGTGATTTTTCTGTTTCTATCCAATCAACTTGCTTTCCCGTGGCGCGTTCATAAAGCGTTTCAGGTGAAACATCAAACCCACAATCCCACGTTAGCGTTGCCCATTCGTCGAATTTGAATGTTTTAAAAATTTGTAACTACTCAGCCTGCAAAAACACAGCGTAACGTATCAAACGGATTGATGCG
>CAZLGN010000096.1:0-7577 GCA_964558865.1 uncultured Methylomagnum sp. | reverse complement strand
AAAATGGACAGGAAAAATGGTTGCCATTTATCAATGAACAAGGGCGAATGCTTGCCCCGAATTGGGGGCGAGTGCATTCGATGTGGGCAAACATTGCGGTGACACCGAACATTGATAATTGGCGTTTGAAAAAATTGATGGCGAAAGTTATTGCGTTTTACGGGCAGAATTTGGGCTTAGATTTGAATAAAACGACGTTTCATATTCAGATGAAAAAAATCAATGCACCTGACGTTTGGGAGCCAAATTTATTGCATAAAAATTTGGCGGGAACTTGGATGATTATTGGTAATGCACACTGGCAAGATAAATCAGTTCAAATTGACTTGCCTGACAACATTAACGCGCTGTAAATTTGCTAAAAATGTTCGACTGTTTTGTTATTGCATTGCCAAAATAGTCATGGTATAAATTGCGCCGTGCTTAGAAATTGGCGCGGAAATATAACTAAAAATAACTTGGAGGATTTACCATGAAAAAATTAGCATCTGTATTAGCTTTAGCGTTGATGATTGTTGGCTTGACTGGTTGCATCGATGACCAAGACGGTACAAAACAAAAAGTTTCTAGCTCAATCTCTTTGTAAGAATTGACTTTAAACTAAGCCGTTAGAGCTTTCAGAAAACCCAGCATCTTGCTGGGTTTTTTGGTTTCAGGGGGATTAGTTTTTTAATTCGCCGCTACTTTTTTACACACTCACCCTATTTGCGGCATATCACACACTTTTTTTATTTTTTTGTGTCATATCACGCACTTTTTATAAAAAATCCATTTTTCTAAATTACGTTACTTCCTACTTTTATAATTGTTTCAACTAGTTAGAAAAATACAATCCCCTTGGCTTGCATTCTGCTATGGAACCATTGACACTTTGAATTTTTTAAAATTTACGGTGCCATTAAAATATAAATTATTTCAGGATAAAATATGAATAACACATTGAAAGCATTAGCTTCAGTCGCTGTACTTGTTAGCACAACTCAACTTGCTCACGCTCACGCTGGTTTTAAAGATCAAATTACTGAAGGCACCGTAAAAACATGGAATGCCGTCAACATTGGTCACGGTTGTGCGTCAAATGCCACACCTGAGGGAGGCGTTGCTTTTCAAAAGGATGTTATTGCAATTAGCACGATTTTCCCCAACCCAAGCGACATCAAAGATGTGACATTTAGAGGCAGTAAAGGTGCTGTCGCGACAACTGGGGCAGAAACGCCAATTGACAACTTAGCCGCTTACATTGTGGGATCAACCGATACTGTTGCATCCACAATCGCAATCAGTGCAATTACGGCTGGCGGAACGATGTTTGCGAACACAATTCCTGTCTACGATAACTTAAATAAAGTCCGAGGTTTCCAAGGCTGGAGTGGAACATCGCCTTTCAATGGTTCACCGTTATTGGAAAGTGCAAAAAAGTTTGATCCCGCCGCTGGTACAAATACCACTGTTGGTTTAGCTCCTTTTGGTATTAGTGCAATCCAATTTAAACCTGATTCTTGTGCGAAAAAATTGGTCATTCGTGTGGCTATCGCGGATTGGTGTTTAAAAGGCACTAAAAATGCCGCTGACGATTCGCGTGTTGACGTGTGGATTGGTGCTAAAACACCAAAATTTAATGATCAAGACGTTATGCCAAATGCAACCGATGCAATTTTCTGGCCAGGTCTTACCGTTAATCGTGATTTAGTGAAAAATCCATTACCTGGTACAAAAGGCTTTGATCCAGCAAAAATCGCTATCAACAATGGCATTATTGACCGTACCGTTCCAGGTTGGGAAGTTAGTGCAGCAAAAGCGGCGGCAGGAACAACCCCTGCTACTCCTGCTGTCACGTCAGACAAAGTAACTTGTGGTGATACCGATTACGACACCGTTTATATCGAACCAAATGCTAATGACATCGATAAATACTTGCCAATTTCAACTGCAAAATATCCAGCAGGTGCAAACGGTGCTGTGTACTGGCCTTCAAAATAAGACTTATCGAACGTAATCCGCTGTGAAATTATCGGTACACTCTACTCCTGTTTGGGTGTGTGCCGATTTCAAAACACAACCCTTTCAAAATGCGCGATAATACGCACAATTGTTATTTCTATTGGATTTTCTCATGAAAAAAATAGCTCAAAAAATGCTGTTATCTTTTATCGCTTTAAGCGTAATTGAAAGTGCTTCAGCATTGGATTCAGGTACACAGAATCTAACATCAGCGATTGGCGCGACGGATTATTTTAAAATTAACTGTGCAGACGACACCGATCATCTGAATTTTAAATTATTCGAAAATGGCGCAACGGCTGCGCCTGTTGAAACGCCTATAGCTACTCCAATATCACCAATTCTCCCGCAAGTTTTAAACGCTAAATTAACCAAATTAAAATTAACGTCGAGTGCTTCGGCAATTGCGGCAGGCACAAATAAAAATTTAACGTTAAAAGGCGGTGGCAATGGTGCGTACACATTGACGCTAGACACATTCGGCACAAATTTAACAATAAAAACAGCTCAAACTTATTCTGTGCAATATCAATGTTTAAACTCAACAGGAAAAGTCACAATAGGTTCATCAACGCTTGCAAAACAAAGTGTTGAATCGGTAAAGAAAACGTTAGCAAATGACAAAACGGCGAAATATGCTATTAACTGCGCGAAAGATAAAACCAATGGTGATACAGCTAGTCTAAGCGTAAAAATTATCAATAAAACTGCCGTTCCAAAAATAGCGACTCCCGCAATTACGATTATTCCCCCCGTTACACCGACTGTTTCGAAACCTTCTGGAAATTTAACGGCACAAGTGATTAAAGGCGCAGTCGCAAAAAATACTGTTGGTGACGCAATAGATATTGAAAATGGAAACGGTAATTACGATGTTTTAGTAAATAGCCCGACAAATAAAGCGTTGCCTTACCATTTTGAATATAGCTGTTTGAATACCAAAAACATTGAAGCCAAAACGTCACCTTTCCAACTTTTACAAGACCAATAACAGAGGAAATTCAAATGAAACGCTTTCTTTTTTTAATGTTAATGGGATTTTCTTTTAATAGCTTCGCACACGATGACGGTGGGGTTTTAGGCGAAGAGGCTTCGGCTGTTGATTATTTTATTGTGAATTGCAGTTCTGATTCAGATCGAATGTATTTCAAAATTTCATCTTCAAATACGATGCCGTTAATTAGCGCACAAGTTGCTAAGAATAACTTTGTCACAAATATCACGCCTAGTCGTGGCGGTGTAGAAGTATTCCAAACAGATGGTAATTATCGAATTACAATCGATAAAAATGGCGTTGGATCGGTCGGTTATTCGTTTGAATACCATTGCGAAAATGGCGGTGAGCATACCGAAACCTCAATTGTTCGCCTTCAATAATTTTAACGCATGAAAAAGTTTTTTTTTCTAATCGCCACACTTTTTTTTTCAAATGGTCATGCCGCGTCAGTTGGTGAACCATCACCCGATTGCGTGCTGACTTCACTAAATAATACGCCCGTTCATTTTCATAAATACGAAGGTAAGGTACTTTATGTCGATTTTTGGGCTTCGTGGTGTACGTCTTGTGTGCAATCGTTTCCATTTTTAAATCAACTCACGCATGAATTTGGCGAACAAGGATTGCATATTATTGGTGTAAATTTAGACGAAAAAGTTGATGATGCGCTCGCCTTTTTAGGTCATCACCCGTCACAATTTACCATTGCAAATCATGGCGGCGAACAATGCGCGAAAAGTTTTGATGTTCAGGCGATGCCAACTTCGTATGTAATCGACAAACACGGCGTAATTCGTCACATTCATCAAGGTTTCCGAGAAGGCGAAATGGCAGAATTAAAAACGCAAATCGCGCAATTATTGGCTGAAAAATAAAACGATGCTGAAAAAAAATCTATCAATCCCCTTTAAAACAGGGGCTTTTTTTTGTTTATTATTTTTGTCGGGATGTAGCACAGTTTCACCGTGGGAACGCGGCACACTGGCAAAATCCGAAATGAGTTTAGACGTTGCACCATTGCAAAGTAATTTGCGTTCACATCAATACGGCAGTCGTGAAGCCGCATCGGGTGGTGGTCAAAGTGGCGGGGGCGGTTGTGGCTGTTACTAAATCAAAAGCCTTAAATCTTTTAACCGTTGCGGCACTTGCTTTACCTTTAACAGCTATTTACGCCAGCGACGAAGAAGCCAGTTTTCAATATGGACATTACGAAGACGGCGCACGCAATTTGTTTAACGCTAAAAGCGGTTTTAAACCGATTCAAGTAGATAGCATTCAAACCAATACAAAACTCAAACTCTCTGACCGTGTGCGTTTAGCGTTCAATTACACACAAGATACTTGGAGTGGCGCAACGCCCGTTGCAACTGCCCCTTTAGCATTTGGCGCAAATTTAAAAAAACGTGATGGAAAAGTTATCAGTGGCGCATCACCTCGTTTGCAAGGCGATAGCGGCTCGTTGTATATGGATAAAAATTTTAATCCACTCGAAAAAATCGGCGGCAAATACGTCAAAAATAACCAACTTGTTCACACACTTTCAACCGCTTCACCCGAAACACGAAAACAAGGTGATTTATATTTTGGTTATGATTGGGACGAAGCCAGTTTAGATGTTGGTGCAGGAACATCTTCAGAACCTGATTACGAATCGACTTTTGGTAATGTGGGCGGACGATTCGATTTTAATCAAAAATTAACGAGTTTAAATTGGGGTGCAAGTTATACATCAAGTAACACTCACGCGACAATTGACCATGATGCCGCCATTTATTTTGAAAACACGTCTTCCTATATTCAAAAATTAAAATATGGCACAACAGTTCAAAATGTTGGTGATACCAATGTCATCAATGGCTCAAAAGAAGATTGGTCTGGCAGTCTTGGTTTGACACAAGTTTTAAATAAATCCGCTTTAATTCAAGGCAGTGTCAGTTATACGTCGAGTAGCGGCTACATGGCAAATCCGTATAAAGCAGTTGATGTCATTTTTGTTGACCCTGCTAAAAAACCTGATAAAGACGGAAAAATTTCTGTTGATATGCGAGCATTTTTAGAACAACGCCCCGAAGAACGCCGACAATGGACAGAAAATTTGCGTTATGTTCAACATATTGAACCCTTCGATGCCGCGCTGCATTTGGATTATCGCTTTTATCATGACGATTGGGGGATTCAAGCGCATACAATTTCAGGCGACTGGATTCAACCGCTTGGTGACGGCTGGTCGGTTACGCCGCGAGTCCGATATTATTCACAAGAAGGCGCAGATTTTTACACGCCTTATTTAACGTCAAAACAAGCTATTAAGACCGTTACGTTTGATGCAGACGATAATCCTGTTTCGGCAAAAAGTTATAACCCTAAATTATTGCCACAAAATTATTCCAGTGATTACCGTTTGTCGGGTTATGGCGCGTTGAGTGGTGGTTTGACGGTGACAAAAAAATTTGCCAAAGGTTTAGAACTTCAAGCGGGTGCGGAGTATTACACGCATGCAGGAAGTTTGAAATTGGGCGGAGGCGGCGAAGGAAATTATGCTGATTTCGATGGTTATTTGGTGAATGCTGCATTGAAAGTGGATTTAGCCGCGTTATCAATTGCGAATTCAAATCACAGTGAACATTCACATCATGCACACCATCATCACGGCGCGGGCGCACCTGCGGGCGTTATGTTTGACCACGTTTTGCCGAATGCAGGTGATGTGATGGTCGGTTATCGTTATATGTATGCAAATCAAGCAGGAGCAACGCAAAACGGAACGAATCAAGTAAGTGATTCGGCAATTGTCAATAATGGTTGTGCGCCACAAAAATGTTTTGTTACGCCTCAAGAAATGAGCATGAATATGCACATGCTCGATTTAATGTACGCGCCAACAGATTGGTTGACGCTAATGATAATGCCGCAATTTATGGATATGAACATGACGATGCGACCTCTCAACGGTGCGCCCGAAACACCTGCGATGACGACACCGTTAGGCGCGGCGATTATTCACGCGGGACACGAACACACCACAGGCGGCTTAGGCGATACGGGAATTTACGCGCTATTTAATTTAGCAAAATTTTCAAATCAACAAATTAACGTCAGTTTAGGCGTGAGTGCGCCGACGGGTGATTCTGAAATTCAATTGCGTGACACACATCGACAAGATTTAGGTTTTATTCATTATGGAATGCAATTGGGAAGTGGAACATGGGATTTCAAACCTGCTGTAACTTATACCGCAAACATTGATGATTGGTCATTTGGCGCACAATTAAACGGCACGAAACGTTTGGAAAATCACAACAAAGCAGGTTTTGCATTAGGTGACATTTTTCAAGCAACGGGCTGGGGAAGTTACAGTTGGACAAATTGGTTAGCGACTTCAGTTCGGGGCGTTTATACCTTGCAAGGCGCGTTAAACGGTTCGTATAAAGGCGTTTATCATCAAATTGGCGCGATGGATTATACGAATAGTTACGGCGGGCGGTTTGTTGATGTCGGTTTTGGCATTAACGCTTCAATGCCTGACGGGAGTTTGCAAGGAAATCGTTTAAGTTTTGAATGGTTACAGCCCGTTCACGATGATGTGAACGGCTACCAATTGCCGCGAGAAGGCGCATTATCAGCGACGTGGAGTTATGCGTTTTAATCATTTCACTTTTTCAGCAATGGGTTCGCCGTGCGAATTACAGCTTTATGCTGAAAATGATTTTGTGGCTCAAAAAATTGCCCAACAAATTATTGCCGATATTCAGCGTTTGGAACGCAAATACTCACGTTATCGGGCGGATAGTTTTTTGTCGGAAATCAATAAAGTTGCCGCGTCAGGTGGTTCGATTTCAGTCGATGAAGAAACCGCTGGCTTATTAAATTACGCGCAAACTTGTTACGAATTAAGCGACGGTTTATTTGATATTACGTCGGGAATTTTGCAGCAAGCGTGGCGATTTGATACGAACGTTTTGCCCGACGATAAAATAATTCAAACGTTATTAGCAAAAATTGGTTGGCAAAAACTGCGTTGGGAAAATTCAACATTGACGTTTTCACGCGCTGAAATGTGTTGTGATTTTGGCGGCATCGTCAAAGAATATGCGGCAGATAGAGCGGTGACGTTGTGTTTAAATGCGGGAGTTTTGCATGGAATCGTGAATTTAGGCGGTGATATAAAAATCATTGGCGCACATCCCAATGGCAAACCGTGGCGCGTCGGCATTCAACATCCGCGTGATAAAACCAAAGTGTGGAAAACGTTAAAATTAAAAAATGGCGCGTTAGCAAGTAGCGGCGATTATGAACGTTGCATGGTGATTGATGGCGTTCGCTACGGGCATATTCTGAACCCGAAAACAGGTTATCCTGTACGACATTTAGCGGCAGTAAGCGTGGTAGCGGATTTATGTGTCGTCGCAGGAAGTGCTGCGACGATTGCGATGCTGAAAGAAAAAAACGGAGAAAAATGGTTAAAATCATTAGAATTACAGCATTTTACCTTTCGGAACTAATTCACCACCCACATTGAGCGGAGTGGAATGTTGATTTTTTCAATTTAAATCGCCTTAATAATCAATCAGTTACATGA
>CAZLGN010000095.1:0-7605 GCA_964558865.1 uncultured Methylomagnum sp. | reverse complement strand
GTAAAGAATTGTACAAATTCAAAACCCCATCCGGCATCATCGGTAACGTTAATACTTGGGAATTCAACGGCAAACAATATGTCGGCGTACTTTCTGGTATTGGTGGTTGGGCAGGTATCGGCATCGCAGCTGGCTTAGACAGTGGCGAAGCGGGTTCAAACTCTGAAGGTTTGGGCGCGGTTGGCGCATACAGAAGTTTAAGTTCATTCACCAAATTGGGTGGAACTTTCACTGTATTTGCATTACCTAACAACAAGTAATTTTTTTGTTTGTTAACTGCCGAATAGGCAGCTTAGAAAAAACAAATAAGCATTTTTTTAATTGTTGCTTTTTTAGTTAGCCGAAAGCCTTGATCGATTTATCGGTCAAGGCTTTTTTATTTGTAGGGGCGGTTTGCAACCGCCCGACAATCACACAAGTTTGTAAGTGAACATAATTTAGTGAACGGGCGCACGCAGTGCGCCCCCTACGATGATAGGTTTTAAAATGAAAATATCTGCTGTTATTTTAGGTTTTGCTTTAAGTTCAACGCTTTTTACTGCGAATGCTGAAAAATTCAAAGTTTGCGCTGACCCGCTCAATCCGCCTTATTCCAGTCAAAAAGAAGAGGGTTTTGAAAACAAAATCGCCTCGTTATTTGCAAAAGAACTTGGGCAAGAACTCGAATACTTTTGGTTTCCGCAACGGATTGGTTTTTTACGCAATTCGCTGAATGCGTTCACCGATGAAAATGCTGTCGAAAGCAAAGAGTTTAAATGCGACATCGTAATGGGAATGCCAGCAGGGAGCGATATGGTTTTGAATTCTCAGCCTTATTATCATTCGACTTACGTTTTATTGATTGCGAAAGGTCGCGGTTGGGATAACATTCAAACCGCTGAACAACTCGCGCAACTTCCCGCAGCGCAACAAACGAAACTAAAAATTGCGATGTTTGACCGTGGTGCAGGAACGGATTGGTTACAAAAACACGATTTGCTTGACCAAGGTATTCCGTATCAAAGCATGACTGGCGACAGCGAACATAATGTAGCGATGCAAATATCGGACGATTTGAAAGCCAAAAAAATCGATATGGTGATTTTGTGGGGTGTTTTGGCAGGTCATGTGGTGGCACAAAATACGAATGGTTACAACGTTATTCCAATGAAATCCGAATCTGGCATAAAATTTGACTATCAAATGGTGATGGGGGTGCGTAAAAACGATAAAGAACGCAAAGCACAATTAGATAAATTGATTACTGAAAAATCGGCTGACATTGTTGCAATTTTGTCGCAATATCACATTCCACTTTTACCACTCGAAGCCTCACCTTCTAAAAAAGATTAAACATGAAACTAACCAAAATCGTTGGCTTGCACGCGGCACAATCGGCACTGACTTATTCACCACAAAAAATTTCCCGCGCTTGGCTTAATACTGAACGTCATGACAAACGCTTAGAAATTTTGTTTGAAACATTGACAGAATTAGGTGTGGCAATTGAAAAAGTCGAACGTAAAAAACTGGACAAACTTGCTGACGGCATGAATCATCAAGGCGTAGTTTTAGAAGTGACTTTGCCTGAAGAATTATCAGAAAATGAATTAAAATCTGCTGTCGAACATTTAACTGAGCCTGCATTATTTTTAGTTTTGGATAATGTGCAAGATCCGCACAATTTGGGCGCGTGTCTACGAACGGCCGATGCAACAAAAGTTCATGGCATAATTATCACGAAAGATAATGCGGTTGGCATTACGCCGACAGTTTGTAAAGTCGCAAGTGGCGCGGCAGAAACCGTGCCAGTTTATATGGTGACAAATTTAGCCCGAACGTTGCGCTGGTTGAAAACGGAAGGTTTATGGATTATCGGCACGGCGAGTGAAGCAGAAAAAACGCTTTATCAAAGTGATTTTACCGTGCCGATGGCGTTAGTGATTGGTGCAGAAGAAAATGGAATGCGCCGTTTAACCCGTGAACAATGCGATGTGCTAGTGAAATTACCGATGCTTGGCACGGTTGAAAGTTTGAATTTATCCGTTGCAACGGGCGTGTTATTGTACGAGGCGTTCCGACAACGTGCGATTTAAATAATAAAAATTATGGGGAAGAAATGAAAATTAACAAAATCGATGTCTCACGCGGAATTCAATGGGTCGAAATTCCTGAAGCGAATCTGCGAATTTTATGCGGTTGTCCTGCCGATGCCGTGAAACATTTGATTAAACGCGGGTTAATTTTTTCAAAGGAAGTAAATGGCGTTATTTCTGAAACAGGTCCGAATGCCATTTTGTTGTCGGATGTGTTGTTGCAAAATGGCGAGTTTTCCAATCTTGCCGAATTTCCCGTGTTACAAATGCTTTATAAACAAGGCTTGATGCTTCCAAATCATCCTAATAACACGGGACAAAAACCGATGTTAATTGGCACGACCGCACAAGTTCATTCGCAAATGCGCTACATTTATCGTGGTAATTACGGTTTAGTGTCGCGCGAAGAAATGATACAAGCTGGCGCGACTGAAGAAGAAGCGACTGAAATGATGCGGTTGAAACTCAAATTTGCCTTCGGCACTATTCGTCCAAGTAGTGATTTTCTCGATTCGTGCATTGTTAATGCAGACCGCGTCGAAATTGCGAATGGCGTAAGTTTGCGGCGTTTAAAACTAAATGTTTTCGAGATTACATATCGCGATGAAAAAGTGACTGTAAATATCAACTTGAAACCAACAGAAACCTATGAATGTGCTTATCCGCTTGGTTTTCGACGATTTGAACCTGAGTATTTTGCCGTTATTCATTCGGGCGAAGGCGACGGTTGGGATGCTAATCGTCCAAGTATGTCGAGCATTCTCACTTTTCAAAGTGGCGTGTATTTAATCGATGCGGGGCCGCATTTGGTCAACACAATGGCAGCATTAGGCATTGGCATTGATCAAATTGATGGTATTTTTCACACCCATGCTCACGACGATCATTTTGCAGGTTTAACGGCGTTGATGCGAGCAGGACGAAAAATTCGCTATTTTGCGACTTCCTTGGTTCGCGCTTCAGTAGAAAAAAAGTTGATGGCGTTACTGGGTTTGAATGAAGGGGATTTCAATAATTTTTTCGATGTTCACGATCTGATTTTCGACCAATGGAACGATATTGATGGTTTAGAAGTGCTGCCGATTTTCTCGCCTCATCCAGTTGAAACTAACATTTTCGTTTTTCGTACTTTGTGGGAAGACGGCTATCGCACTTACGCACATTTTGCCGACATTGTGTCACTCAATACACTTAGAGGAATGGTGACGGATAACCCCGAATCACCTGGATTGAATTTAGAAACTTTTGAACGCATCAAAGCCAGCTATTTAGCTCCCTATAATTTGAAGAAAATTGATATTGGCGGCGGCATGATTCACGGCAATGCCAGAGATTTTCGGAATGATAAATCTGCCCGAATTTTGCTTGCACACCGCGCGTCAGAATTAACACCTGAAGAAAAAGAAATTGGTTCAAATGCGTCTTTTGGTTCGGTAGACGTTTTGATAAAAGGATATTCAGATGGTTTTCGTCGTCATGCGTTTTCGCATTTAGAAGCTAATTTTATTGGAATCGCGCGGCATGATTTAAAAATGCTGGTGAATCATCCTATTATCGATGTCAATCCAGGCACAATTTTGATTAAAAATGGTAACGTTCCCACAGAAGTTTTGCTGTTACTCAGCGGTCAAATTGAAAAACTGTGTACACGAGATAATTTTCTCGGATATTTACCGACGGGGGCGTTTATTGGTTCGGAAGCTATTTTAGGTAATCACGCGGTGCAATATACCTATCGAGCGGTGTCATTTGTACGAGTGCTGCGTTTGCCGCTTAAACTTTATGGTGAGGTTATTCGCCGAAATGGTTTGTTCGAGTCAGTACAGAATTTTGTTGATATGCGCTGTTTTCTAAATACAACCCGTTTGTTTTCGACAGGATTGCCAATTGATGTATTGAATCAAATTATTCACGGCATAAAAGAGCGAGTATTTAAAGCGGGAACGATTTTGGAAGGTAACGATATTCAAGTTATCAATATCCTTCGGTCGGGTTTAATTGAGCGGCGCGTTGGCGATAAAGTTTTAGATACGTTAAAACCCAAAGACTTTTTTGGAGAGGAATTTGCGATTCTAAAAAATCCCAGTTTATTTCAGCTTTATGTTTTGGAAGATACCGTAGTAATACAATTACCCAGTCATTTAGTCGAAAATGTTCCCATTTTGCGTTGGAAAATTTTTGATAATTACCAAAAACAAGTCACTCGTCTTTTGCATAATAACGATTCGACCGAAATTTTTGTATGGGAAGACGCTTTTGTTATTCATGTTTCAAGTATGGATGAACAGCATAAACGCTTAATTCACATTGCAAATCGCGTCGTGGAACATTTGCATCACAACGCGGAAGTAGAAGCGATTTCAAAAGCATTCAATGCGCTGGTTGATTACACACACTACCATTTTACCGAAGAAGAAAAGTTATTGGTGCTTTACAATTATCCTGAGGTAGGTAGTCAACATAAGAAACACAAACGCTTGATTCGGCAAATAATGGAATACAAAGATGGAATAATTACTGGCGATATTCCCGACGCGGCAGAGTTTTTGAATTTTGTCGAAGGATGGATTTTGCAGCATATTGTGGATGAAGACCGTAAATACGGAGCCTTTTTAAATGCAAAAGGCGTTTATTGAAAACTGAAAAAGCCACCAACATTTTTCAGTTGGTGGCTGGTTAGAATTATTTGCTGGTATGCGTAAATGCGCCGTCCCAATTTTCCTCGGGCGGTGTTTCACGGTAATGTTCAATCCGTTCCAGATAAATTTTGTATAACTTATCGTCGGGTTTTAAATCGTGTAACTGGTGAAAAGTGGCTTCTGATTTATCCCACAATTGTTGGCGATAATCTGCTAACGCTCGCCTCACTAAATTTAAAATTGTTTGCTGTTCAAGTGAAATTTCAGCCCATTCACCAATCGGTTCATAAATCGTAATCGGTTTATTTTTACCTTTCACCCGCACCCGATCCAATTCTCGATACGCAAATTCGGGGGCGGCGGCGAGTGTCGATTCACTCACAATCATTTTAACGCCATATTGTTTCGTCAAACCTTCCAAACGTGAACCCAAATTCACCGTGTCACCCATTACCGTGTAAGCAATTCGGAATTGTGAACCCATATTTCCCACAACCATTGGGCCTGTATTTAAACCAATTCCTAAATCGACGGCGGGCCAATTTTTCAATTTAAAACTTTCGTTAATGTCTTTGAGCGATTTAATAACATCTAATCCTGCTTTTACCGCCGAATAAGCATGCCGTTCAGTGTGAACAGGTGCGCCCCAAAATGCCATAATCGCATCGCCGATATACTTATCAATCGTGCCTTTGTGATTGTGAATAACGTGTGTGACGGGTGTGAGAATTCCGTTAATCAAGTCGCATAAATCTTGTGGGTCTTCCATTGCTTCTGAAATGGTCGTGAAGCCTCGCACGTCCGAAAAAAATACCGTCATCTCCCGATTTTCACCTTTTAGAGTAAATTCTTCATCGGTTTTGCTCATTTCTTCAACCAGTTCGCTGGGAATGTATTGCCCGAAAATGTTGCCCAATTGTTTTTTCTTGCGGCTTTCAAAAAAATAGCCAAAGAAAATTTGTAAAACGTATAACAGCCCAAATAACGTTATGGGTGTTGCCAGATTGGTATCCAAGCTATACACAATCCAAAAGTAGGTATTTATGGCAACTACAATACTTACTAACGTTAAAAATACAGCGGCGGATGCTATCACGCCTAAACGGGGAAAAATAAGCATTGCCAACACGCTCAACACCACTAATTCAATGGTTTCAACAGCGATAATATAGGTTGGACGAGATTTCATGGTCTGATCTAGCAAACTACTTAAAATGTTCGCATGAATTTCCACTCCCGCGTAAACGTTTTGAACAGGAGTTGAGCGCAAATCGAGCAAGCCCGCCGCAGATGTGCCAATAATCACAATTTTGTCTTTTAGTTGTGAAACATCCGTAACACCATTCAAAACATCTGTAACTGAAATGAAGTGAAAACTACCTTGTCTACCACGAAACGGCACTAATATGTTGCCTTCGGCATCGACAGGAACCATTAAACCAGCAATCGAAATAGCTTCTAAGCGGCTGTCGCCATAATCGTCGCTCGTGACAAATTTGATTTCAGGCATTCCCATCAGTTGCTGCAAAATTGAGAATGAAAATGTGCTATAAATTTGATTTTTATATTGCGTAATGATGGGCAAACGTCGATAAACACCATCTTCATCAACATTTGAATTATTCAGATAACCGCCCATTTGCGTGACAGATTGTAATTGCGCTAAATTCCCTGCATAACTACGGGCTTTAAAGAGAAACGATGTAAAATCTTGTCCTTCGGTAGTCGCCAACGGTTGTGGTAAAAGTCCTAATTCATTGTTTTGTTCTTCATGATGACTCAGAAAATATCCCATGACGATAGGGCGATTCTGCAAACTTTTGGCAAATTTATCGTCAAACGATAATTCAGGACGCATTTTTTCAATTGCGGATAAAAATTTACTGTCTTGCTGTAATTCGTTTTTTGCCAGTTTGTCGAGGGCATCCATGCCGCCGCTAATATCGGGTTCTGAAAATACAACGTCGAACCCCAATACTTTTGCACCGTAATAATCAAAAATCATATCCACTAAATACGCGAGTTTATCGCGCCGCCAAGGCCAGTGACCTTCTTGCGCCAAACTTTTTTCGTCGATGTCTAAAATAACAATTCGATCATCAATCGTATTCGGCATTGTTAGGCGCAACCGCAAATCGTACAAAATGTTTTCGACACGTTGCATGGTGGGAATTTGAATTTGTCCCGTGGTGTGCGCTAAAAAGATGACTGTTAAAAAAATACAAAACATCCATTGAGAGCCTTTCAGCCATTTACTTCTTAATTTCATTGGATTTCCTCACGGTTTCTAAAGCCAAAAATTATGCGACAAAAAACGATTTGGGTAATGTGTTGAATTAAGCCTGAATAGTTATAATTTGCCAAACAAAAAAGGCTCAAAGTGAATCACTTTCACTTTGAGCCTTTGTGTAAGTTTTGAAAAACTTACTTCGCCGCAGTCGAACGATAATACTCAATCGCCGCACCAACGCCGCTACCTGCTTTGATGTCAAAACCACAATCTAACATTGCCATTTCAGCCCCTGCAATTGCGCCTAACATTGAAACGTCGTTCATATCGCCCATGTGACCAATGCGGAACACTTTACCCATCACTTCAGATAAACCGCCACCGAGTGAAATGTTGTAACGATTGAACGCCGTGCCAATTACGTCACGCGCATCTTTATCTGCTGGCACAACAACTGCCGTAACAGTATTTGAATAGAAACCTTCTTGAGCGCAAGTGGTTAAACCCCATGCCGCAATTGCACGACGAACGCCTTCACCTAAACGGAAATGACGCGCATAAACATTGTCCAAACCTTCGGCAAATAACATATCCAACGATTTACGCAAGCCGTAAAGTAACGGTAAATTTGGCGTGTAAGGCGTGTAGCCTGCAGCGTTGT
>CAZLGN010000094.1:0-7643 GCA_964558865.1 uncultured Methylomagnum sp. | reverse complement strand
GCGAAAATTAAAAAGATTTTGCGTGAAAGTAAATTGCACACCGTTTGCGAAGAAGCGGCGTGTCCGAATCTCGCCGAATGTTTCAAACACGGCACGGCGACGTTTATGATTATGGGCGATTTGTGTACGCGCCGTTGTCCGTTTTGTGATGTCGCACACGGGAAGCCGCAAGTTCTCGACGCTGATGAACCGCGCCAATTGGCGGAAGCGATTCAAACGATGGCGTTGAAATATGTGGTGATTACGTCGGTAAATCGTGACGATTTGCGCGATGGTGGCGCGGGACATTTTGCCGATTGTATTCAACAAATTCGCCAACAAACGCCACAAACAAAAATCGAAATTCTTGTTCCTGATTTTCGTGGGCGCATTGAAAAAGCGGTTGAAATTTTAGCCGTGCAACCGTGTGACGTATTTAATCACAACATGGAAACCGTGCCACGTTTGTACACAAAAGCCAGACCTGGCGCAGATTACGAAGGTTCATTGGAATTGTTTCGCCAATTTCATGCCGCCAAACCAACAATTCCAACAAAATCAGGTTTGATGCTGGGAATTGGCGAAACGGAAGAAGAAGTTGAAATCGTGATGCGCGATTTGTTGGCGGTTGGCTGTTCAATGTTGACGTTAGGACAGTATTTACAACCGAGTAAATCGCATTTAGCGGTGGAAGAATACATCACACCTGCACAATTTGACCGTTACTCTGAAACGGCAAAAACGTTAGGTTTTAAACAAGTAGCGAGTGCGCCGTTGGTGCGTTCGTCTTACCATGCCGATTTACAGGCGAAAGCATTGGTTTAGAAAATGGAACACGATTATTTAGTTAAACTTCGCCAGCATCCGACGTGGCAATTATTACGCGCAGACAATGCGCCGCTGATTATCAATTTTTTTTATCGCGCTTTTATTCAGACAAATAGTCGTTCATTGTCGCAAAGTCATTTGGTCGAAAAATTGGATGATACGTTGTTTCATTTGCGAAAAATTCACGGGCAAAAAACATATCCGAAACAAGCAAAAGCCTATTTAACCGATTGGGCGAACGGCGATAACGGTTTTTTGCGAAAGTATTACACCGAAAACAGCGATGAACCCGAATTCGATTTAACGCCAGCGAGTGAAAAAGCGATTGAATGGTTGCGCGGTTTAGAGCAAAAACAATTCATCGGCACGGAATCGCGTTTGTTGACGGTGTTTGATTTGCTCAAAACGATTTTGCAAACCACACAAACCGATCCAGCGCAACGAATTACCGAATTAGAATTGCAAAAATCGCTTATCGAAGCTGAAATTCAACGTTTAAAAAATGGTGAAATTATCAGTTACGACCCGCGCCAAGTGAAAGAACGGTTTTATCAGCTTGAAGAAACGGCGCGAAGTTTGTTGATGGATTTTCGTCAAGTTGAAGAAAATTTTCGCCAACTTGACCGAAATACCCGCGAAAAAATTACCACCAGCAACAAAAATAAAGGTGAATTACTCGACGAAATTTTTGGTGAACACGATGAAATTGGCGATTCCGACCAAGGCAAAAGTTTCAAAGCCTTTTGGAGTCTGTTGATGTCGCCCGTAAAACAAGAAGAATTCAACGAATTGATTCAAAAAGTGTTGGCACTCGACGAAGTAAAAAGTTGCAATCCAGACGAATTGTTGCCACGCATGAAATACCATTTGCTTGAAGCAGGCGAAAAAGTGCAACGCACGAGTTCGAGTTTGGTTGAGCAATTGCGTCGTTATTTAGACGACCAAGTTTGGTTGGAAAATAAGCGGATTATGGCGATTATTCACGAAGTCGAAAAACAAGCGATTGCCATTAAACAGCAGCCACCGAAAGACAAAGATTTTATGTTTTTGGACGACACGAAAGCCGCCATCAATTTGCCGATGACGCGGGTATTATTTCGACCACCAACACGCCCAATTTTATCGACAGAAATCTTAGTTTCGGGTATCGCGGCATTTGAAACAGATTTACTTTATAGCCAACATTATGTCGATACGCCATTATTGCAAGCGCGAATTCGCAAAGCCTTACAAACCAAAACACAAATTACATTAGAAGAAATTTGTGCTGAACATCCTTTGGAAAAAGGCTTGAGCGAATTGGTAGCTTATTTGAATTTAGCAACAGCCGATAACGGTGGAATTGTCGAAACCGAAAAAACTGTTGAAATTGAATGGCTCAATCCCGCAGGCGTAAAAAAATCCGCCATCATGCCACGCATTATTTTTAGCCGAACTTAATTAAAAAATATGACTGAATCTTTACGACATTCCAAACTTTCTCCCGTTATTATTCACCTTTTAAAAGGCATTTTATTTCGCAATGAACATCCCGCTTTGTGGCAAGATTTATTCGATTTAGAAAACGAAGTGCGTGATTACATTGCCGTTTTGGGCTTAGATTTACAAATTGACGACAGCGAAGGTTTCGCGTGGTTATATCAACAAACTATTTCGGTTGATGAAAATGCCGCCGAAAAAGAAAAAACGTTGCCACGATTGATGGCGCGTAGGCAGTTGAGTTATCCGATTAGTTTGTTGTGCGTGTTGTTGCGTAAAAAACTGGTTGAAGCCGATGCGACAGGGGATTCGCCGCGTGTGATTGTGTCGCGCCAAGAATTACAAAATTCAATGCTGGTTTTTATGCCTGATAAAAGTAATGAAGCGCAAACCAACGAACAAATTAACACCACCATTAACAAAGTTATTGAGCTGGGTTTTTTACGCAAACTAAAAACTGACGGCGAAAACTTAGAAATTCAACGCATTATTATCGCGCTGGTCGATGCTGATTGGGCGACTTCATTTAACGAAAAACTAACAACTTATCAAAATTATGCAATCAACGCCGCTTGAATCTATCACTGACAATGCGTCGGCAGGATTTCGCCTGCATCGCTTTGAACTTTATAACTGGGGAACGTTCGATAAAGCCGTGTGGCACATTTTGCCGAATGGTGAAAACACGTTATTGACGGGCGATATTGGCTCAGGAAAATCGACGGTTGTCGATGCGCTGACCACGCTACTCGTTCCCGCGCAACAAATTACTTACAACAAAGCGGCGGGCGCGGAAGGCAAAGAACGAAATTTAGAATCGTATGTGCGTGGGCATTATAAAAGCGGCAAAGATGCTGAAAATTTAACCGCAAAGCCCATTCCGTTACGGGATAAAAATAATTACAGCGTTTTGCTCGGTTATTTTTACAATCAAGGTTATGAAGGCAAAGTCACATTGGCGCAGGTTTTATGGTGCAAAGAAGATAAAACCCAGCCCGAACGTTTTTATATTGTCAGTACGAATGAATTAACGATTGCGCGGGATTTTTCCAATTTTGGCAGTGATATTTCTGAATTGAAAAAGCGTTTAAAAAAGCAATCTAACGTTGAAGTTTTCGACAGCTTTACACAATACTCTGCAGATTTTCGGCGACATTTGGGCATTGAATCAGAACAGGCTTTGACGTTGTTTTATCAAACCGTTTCGATGAAATCGGTGGGAAATTTAACCGAATTTGTCCGTCATCAAATGCTAGAAGCACCGCCCGTTCAAGAACGTGTTGACTCAATTTGTCGCGAATTCGACAATCTTAATCGCGCTCACGAAGCGATTTTAAAAGCGAAATCTCAACTCGAATTACTGCGTCCATTGTTCGCGGATTATCATAGTTATCAACAAGTGCAGCAAATTCACGCCGAAAAAGAACAATGCCGCGAAGCGTTAGATGCCTATTTTTCGCATCATAAAAGCGAACTTTTAACGGATCGAATTCGTCAGCGTGAAATTGATTTAACGAAACATCAGCAGAAATTATTGCGTCAACAACAAGATATTTCAGATTCGCGTGACCACCGCGACCAACTTAAACAAAGCATTGAAGACAATGGCGGACGGCGTTTAGAAACCTTGGCAACAGAAATTTCACGCTTAGAAAGTCAGCAACAACAAAAAGTCCATCAAGCCAAACGCTACCAAGCGTTTTGTGAAGCGATTGATTTAGCGAATGCAACGGACAGTGATAGCTTTTTGGATAATCGCGAACATACGCAAAAATTATTGAACGAAATTGAACCACAACAAGCTGAAATCGCTCAAGAAAAAATGGCGATTGCAATTCATCGCAATGAATTAGATGAATCGATTAGGCGTTTAGACGAGGAATTAGCCTCGTTGCGAGCGCGGCGCAGCAACATTCCGCTTTCTAATTTGCAAATGCGTGAACAACTTTGCGCCGCGATTGGGATTTTAACCGATTCTGTGCCGTTTATTGGTGAATTGCTCAATGTCGATGAAACGCAACCCGAATGGGAAGGCGCAATTGAGCGCGTGTTACACGGTTTTGGTTTGAGTTTACTGGTTGCGGAAGAACATTACGAAAAAGTGGCGCAATATGTTGACAGTCATCGATTAAAAGGGCGCATCGTCTATTTTCGTATCAAAGAATTTGCGGCTGAAAAGTTTGAATTACCCGCGCCACAATCGTTGTTTCACAAATTACGCATTAAAACTGACAGCCGTTTTTACGATTGGTTAAGTCATGAAATTGCCCGCCGATTTGATTATTTTTGTGCTGAGAATTTAGAAGAATTTCGTCGTCAGCCGAAAGTAATTACACAACAAGGGCAAATCAAAAGTGGCGCGAATCGCCACGAAAAAGATGATCGTTATTCAATTGATGATCGTTCAAAATTTATTTTGGGTTGGGACAATCATGCCAAAATTGACTCACTCGGACAACAACAAGCGACGTTGATGCGAGATGCTTTTGCCTGTATCGAAAAACTGAAAAACGTGGATTTACAACTCAAAACGCTAGAAAAACGCCGTGATAAAGCGCGTGATTTGCTCAATGTCGAAACGTTTGCGGATATAGATTGGCAAAGTTTCACGCGCAAAATTGATGATTTATTGTCAGAGAAAAAACAAATTGAACACGATTCTGACATTCTCAAACATCTGCAAAATCAATTAGACGAAATCGTTGAAGCATTGAAAGAAAAGGATTTAAAACTTGAAATAGCGATTAAAGACGGCGGTAGACTTGAAACGAATTTAGAAAACGATAAAGACGCATTGCAAACCAGTTTGAGCGTAGTTGAAAATTTGGATATGAAAATACGACAAACGATTTTCCCAAAACTACGCGCATTTGAGCCGTTAGCGTTATCAAATGCGACGATAACTATTGCGAACTGTGACAACAATCAGAGCGCAATGCGACATTGGTTAGGGCAGCAAATCAACAGTGAATCAAACAAATCGAATCGTTTAAGTGAAAAAATTATTAGGCAAATGCAAACGTATAAAGAGCGTTTCAAAACCGAAACCCGCGATGTCGATGTGGCGTTGGAATCGGCAGCAGAATTTGGCGAAATGTTGAAAAAACTTGAATCGGAAGATTTGCCGCGTCATGAAAAACGTTTTCATCAAATGCTCAAAGAAGGCACGATTCAAAAAATCGCTATGTTCCAAGCAAATTTAGATAAAGAACAACAAGATATTCGCGATAAATTAGAGCGCATCAATCGTTCGTTATCGGCGATTGATTACAACACGGGAACTTACATTACGCTGGTTTTTGAACGTAGCACAGATTCTGATATTCGTGAGTTTCAACAAGATTTGCGGGCATGTTTAGCGGATTCATTGAGTAGCGAAGAAAATTTATATGACGAGCATCGGTTTCATCAAGTCAAAAAAATTATCGACCGTTTTCAGGGACAAGAAGGTCAAATGGATGCCGATAAAAAATGGACAAAAAAAGTCACCGATGTGCGAAATTGGTTTTTATTTTCAGCGTCGGAACGGTGGCGCGAGGATGACCAAGAAAAAGAATACTATTCGGATTCATCGGGAAAGTCGGGCGGTCAAAAAGAAAAATTGGCATACACCATTTTAGCGTCGGCGTTGGCGTATCAATTCGGGTTGGAATGGGGTGAAACCAAATCGCGCAGTTTCCGTTTTGTGATGATTGATGAAGCGTTTGGTCGCGGTTCGGACGATTCGGCGCGGTACGGTTTGGAATTATTCAAAAAATTAAATCTGCAATTGTTGATTGTGACTCCGTTGCAAAAAATTCATGTCATTGAAGATTATGTGAAAAGCGTGAATTTGGTTCACAACGAAGAGGGCAAAAAATCGATGCTCCGAAATTTAACCATCAGCGAATATCACCAAGAAAAATCAGCCAATGGCGCGTGAGTTAATCCCGTCTAAATACGTTCTTGAACAAGCGGCGAAAATCTGGCAACGCGGGGATTTACATCGTGCATTTTTAGAGAATAGCGCGTGTTTTCCTGTGATGATTTCGTTGCCGAGTTGGTCATCGAAAGTTTTATTGACGGAATTTTCAGCAGTTCAAGAGGCGATTTATGCGTTGAATGAACAAAGTAAAAAACACGGTTTTACGATTTTGCATAACGTCGTGAATCATCGGCAATTGGGCGAACAAAAAATTCCCGTTGCGGTTGAATTTGAAAATGAAACGATTTTTTTGCGTTATGTCCGTCACGGTGACGAATTTTCAGAATTTAAAACGTTGGCGGACAAAACGTTGCAACGTTTTCCAACGTTAAAAAATTGGTTAAATCGTTACCCGTTCAAACTGATGAATTTTGCGACGGTTTGGTTTTCGTTATTGGCAGTTTGTGATTATTTTATGCAGCATCCGCGACCTGATGTATATATTCGGCAACTCGATATTGTGGGCGTGGATACGAAATTTATCGAAAATCACACGGCGATTTTGACTGAAATTCTGGATGTGATTTTGCCCGAAACAGCGCGTGACTTGACCGTTAACGGCTTGAGTAATCACGGATTTGAACGCCGTTATGGTTTGCGTTACGAATTGCCGCAGATTCGATTACGAATTTTAGACAAGCGTTTGGCGATTTGTGGATTGACGGATTTGACGTTGAGCTTGCTTGAATTTAATCAGCTCGAATTACCGATTAACACTGTTTTTATCACGGAAAATAAAATTAACGGTTTAGCGTTTCCACACGTTGAAAACGCGATTGTGATTTTTCGTTTAGGTTACGCGGTCGATTTGCTGGTGAATGCGCGAATTTTGCAAGGTGTAAAAATCTATTATTGGGGCGATTTAGACAGTCACGGTTTTGCGATTTTGTCTCGAATGCGTGGTTATTTTCCGCAAACAGAATCGTTTTTGATGGATAACGAAACGTTAATAAAATTTGAAAATTTGTGGACGGAAGAACCTGAAAATAAAGCAATTACGCATGAATTAGCAAATTTAACGGCAGCTGAACAAGCCGTTTTTCAAACATTAAAAACGCATCATATTCGTTTAGAACAAGAGCGGGTGAGTTACGGTTATTTGAAAATCAACCTGCAAAAACTACGTCAAACTGCGCCATAAAATCCACAATCGTGGCGCGTGATTTCAGTTGCACCGATTGCGTCAACATATCCGCTTTCAAGCCACGTTCAATCAGCGATTCCGTTTCGACAAAAATATCGTTCACGTCCATCGTTGGCAAAATTTCAAACAGCGTGGCGGTGTTTTTATAGCCTGAATTTTGGGAATTTTGATTCGCTTTCAAATGAAAAACCGCATCGTCCAAAAATAGCACGCTCACTTCTTGTTCAAATGCGGCTGTCGTCAAAATAA
>CAZLGN010000093.1:0-7683 GCA_964558865.1 uncultured Methylomagnum sp. | reverse complement strand
TTTGGACTGGAAGCCATTTGAATGGCGGCACATTTAGTCATGATGATAAGCCTCTGTTGAATTAAGTTTTTGAATTGGAAGCCACGGAAATTCAGTAATACCGTGCCATGTTTTTTGTATTAAACCGTCGTTTTCATAGACGGAAATCATTTCGATATTCGCCCATGAACCTTTGACTTGATATTGTGAGCCGAAGAAAAAACCATCTTGGTCTTTACCTGTCAGCGTTTTTCCAACGAGGCTCATAATTTTGCCGACAATTGTACCAGCAATAGGCAGCGCGTCAGCACTTTTAGGCGTGACATTGACTAAGTAATCGACGTTTTCATGAACAAAATCCGTGTCGCCTTTGAGTAAAATTTTAGCGGGAATCGCATCCACAATGAAATCTTGCGTGCTAGCTTTGCCTTGTGAAATATCAAAATGCCCGTTAATGCTGTTAAATGTTAAGCCTTCAGAATACACGTCACTAAAATCGAGTTGTAAGCGTTTAATCCATTGTTCTAACGCCAGAACGCCCAAAATTCGCCCGAAACCTGGTTCGATGCTTAAAATTCGCCCATTTTGTAAAGCTAAATCAAAGTCACCGCGTAATTTTTCTAAACCAAATTGTTGCGGCGAACCTTGCCAGTGCAAATCCAATTTTGCATTTCCTGTTGTTTCTGCCACGTCTTTTGTAATGCCTAAATTTGAAAACAACAAGCCTGCTTTGAAAAATTCCAATGTGCCGCGCAAAGTTGTTTGTAATCCCGATGATTCACCCGTCATCGATAAGTGATGTGTCGTTGCTTGTAAATCGATTGTTTTAAATTGCATCCCCTTTTCAGTTTGCATCGTTTCAATGCTGAGTTTGCCGAGCGGTTTATCATTCCAAAAAGTTTGTAGACTTTGTAACGAAAGCGAAAATCCTTTGTTTTGCTCATTTTTTGAAATTTGGGGGAGCGAAAGCGTTTCACTCGCGCCACTTTGCAACGGCTTAAAAATCGCCAAATCTAATTTTTCGAGTTCTAATTTCAACGTTGCATTTTTCTGAATCTGTAATTTACCCAACGCAAATGTACTTTTTAAATCGCCGCGCCACATTTCATTTTCACGTTTCAAAATCAAATCAAATGCCCCTAATTCTGCTTTTTTCCAACGCGCATTTTGGCTGTAAATCGAAATAGTGTGAATGCTATCTGCATTATTTTCAGAATTTGCTGCCGCCAATCCTAACCAATCTTGCAACGCTAAATCATTGCGTGAAATTTTCAAACTTAAACCCGTTTCGGTTGGCAAATCCACTTTGCCGTCACCGAGTAAAATCGCGCCACGTTCGAGACGTTTATTTTTGGTATCGATATTTACAGCCGCTTTTAAACGTTCATTGTAATTTAACGTCATCGGTAAAACGGTTTCATCGCCCAATGTAAAACGCATCGAAAGCGGTATTTTTTGCAATTTCGATTTTGCCAATTCGGCAGGAAGATTTAGGGAAATTCCCGCCAACATCGATTGTACTTGTAACGTCGGGGCGGTTTTTCCATAAGGCAACGACAGTGTTAAATCATAATCTGCTCCACCTTCAATCCATTTCGTTTCAGAATTTAATTGCGTAAGTGGCAGAAGTTGCAGCTGATTAAACAAATCGTCCACGCTTGTACTGCCAATAACATAAACGCTGGTTTCCGTTTCATTACTTTGCAAACGAATTTGAATCGGACGATTTAACGCTACCGCAGAAATCGTATCGCTAAACACGCCATTTTCAGTGAATTGCAACGTGCCATTCATCGCTTGAACAGGCAAATCAAGTGATTTCACTTTCAGTTTTGCATTTTGAAATTTTGCTGAACCTTTTACTTTTGAGGTTAATTTTTCGAGCAACGCAATTTGTAAATCGAGTGAAACATTCGTTTTTCCTTGTGGCGTGATAGCCGTTAAAACAGAATCAACCCGCGATTTTAAAGGCGTGTGTTGCATAAAATCTAAAACTTGTCCGATTTCGCCTTCTGCCTCGCCGATAACGTGAACATAATTACTGGTGAACATCGATGGAATCGTAATTTCGGCGAATTTCAGTGTTGCATTTTGCGCCATACCCGACAAATTTACCTGTAAACTGTCTCGATAAAATCGTACTTGCGCCGTCAAATCACTAAGCGGCAACCAGTCAGGCGCGTAATTAAGTCGTCCCTCTTCAGCATCAAACAAAACCTCGAATACACCCTGCCCTTTTTCAAATGGAAAATCGTTCAATTGCCCGTAAAATAAAAACTGTCCATTTTTGACGCGCCCTTTTTCAAATGCTTTATCGAGCCACGTCACAAGGTCTTTTTCCATAATTCCAACGGGCAAATAACGCCAAACTTGCGTTGCATCGTTAATCGCAAACTGAGTTTGTAAATCCATAAATCCCGCGCCATTTTTGGGCAATGTTAAAATTAAACGACTTTCACTCGGAATATCACGGTTATTTAACACAACTTTTTCGCTGGAAATTTGCCACGTTTCTGGCGTTTGTAACCAATTCAGTGTCGTTTCTAACTGGATTTCTGGCAACACTTCTCGAAATAATGTCGGTGCATGAAATGCCAAATTTTCAGCATTTAAAAACAGCGTTCCCGCTTGTTCATTACCAGTCAAATGCCCATTTAAATGTTCGAGATTCATTTTTGCAACATGAACTTTTAAATCATTAAATTCAACGTTAGCCGCAAATTTTTGTTGTGCAGGCTGCGTGAATAAACGGAAATTAGTCAGCGTGCCACTTAATTGATTGGTGTCAAATGGCTTTTCAGTAAAAAAGCTAATCAGCGGCATCAATGGTGCAATATCCACTTTTTCTACGAATAATCCAACGCTATTTTCGGCAGATTTATTTTCATTCAGCGTTGCAGAAATCGCGCCATTCAGTGTCGTTTCGGGAGTTGAAATTGCCGTATTTGGCAATGCGATTTGCCACGTTTCATTTTGATGTTTCAGTTGAAAATGGCTGGTAAATTCGTCGAGCTTAAAATTGGAATGTTCTGGACGAATGAGCGAAACATTTTGTAATTTTACGTCGCCGTTAATCGTACTAAGTTCGCCGTTTTGCCACTGCGCCCACGCTTTAAAACTCGCAACACCGTCTCGAATTTTTAACGACAATGGCAAATCAAAAGCGGCAAATTCATTAAGTTTGACATGATTACTTTCGAGAAAAATTTTACCGTTCAGCGTTTTGGGGTCAAAGGGATTACCGCTGAAAATCATCGATACACGCAAAGGTTCACTCTTTTGTAATTGTGCAAGTAAATTGATTCGATGCGTTTCACCGTCATTCAGAATCGCTAAATTGACGGGGGAAATTTGGCGCGAAGATTTATTGCGTTTTTCGTCGCGCCACGTTATTGCGCTTTCCAAAAGCAGATATTTTCCCTGTAACAGCCATAATGGTTGACCTTCGCTGGCTTTTAAACCTTCGAGCGTAATACTGTCATCGGCATGGCGAACAAGCGTAATTTGTGCGCCGACTAAGGTAACGGAAGTCGCGGCGAGTAAATTTTTTGTTGTTAATAATTGCCAAACGTCGATGCCTAAACGAATTTCTTTGAGTTGAATTTTTTCGGCGGCAATGTTGAGTTTCGAAAGCTGTAATTCGGGTTGAATGCCGTGTAATTTAGCATTCAACTTTCCAATCGTGACGGGGGCTTCGATGATTTCACTTAATTCGTGCGCTAAATCAGTTTTGTAATTTTCAATTTGAGAAAATAAAAAATTCACGCCCAAAAAACTGATGGCTATCAATAACAATATCCACAATAAAAAGTGATGCGCGAAATTATAAAAATGACGTTTCATGACGCTGATAATTTCCACGCTTTTTCGAGGTTCTATGCCAAAAAGGCAAGGTCGTTTTCCATTGTGGCATGAACATTCGCGTCATAATTTTTTGTTTTAACCGTTATTAAAATTACGGAAATTGTAACACAACAAAAAATCGCTTCTTTCGGTGCGTCAAAGAGTCATTTTGATGTTTTTCAAAATGCCACAGCAAAACCGACTAAACTAAAAATAGACGGTGTACTAGCCGTTAAGCCCGCACTTATATTGGTAAAAATCGCTAAACGCTCAATTGGAATCCACTGTGAACCAACGCCAATTGCCGAAGTCGTTAAACCTGCTGCCGTATTGGTATAGCCGTTAATAAAAACATCCACTTCATCAGAAACCGCCCGTTGTAATGCCCAAGATAAAGCCAGTTGATATTGCGCCTCGCCTGATTCTAAATGCTGCGACACAAAACCGACGTTGTACTCAAATGCAATATCAAATGGTAACGATTGGTCAAAGTTCAAACTCAACGCGGGATTTATGCCGTTTTGAAATGCTCGACTTGCAAAATCCGTTTGCACCGAAAATTCCACGCCAACAGCGGGTAAATACGCCGTTTTGTTTTCATCTGAAACGTGCCATTTCAAATCAAAAATTTGTGCATTCATGCCGTTTGTTTTGTTCGTGTCATCAATCATTGCAAAACCACTCGACATCAAACGCAGTTCTAAATCATCAAATAAACCGTAACGCAGCAAATATCCCGCGCTGGTTTGTTGTGGCGAATAATCACTTTTACCACTGAAATTAACGGGCGTTATTTCAATATAGGTGCGACCTTGCGGCAGGGTAAATGCGCTATTTGGAAAATTGGCTAAATCTGCGCCAGCTGTTTTAATCGAAATTTCGGATTCGGCGTAACTCAACGAATTTCCAAACAACACGGTAGAAATGAGCGCGAAACAACGAAAATTACGTCTTGAAAATGGAGTATTCATTTTTTGGTCAAAAGTTAAATTATCACAGAATATAAACAAGGTTAGCGTATGTTGCTAAAAAACCTTTAATCGATTGATTACTTATAAAATTCATATTGCTGTCGATATAATGCGAACTGAAAGAGCAATCCGCCGCTTCATTTTTCGTTTTTATTTAAAGGAATAACATCCATGTTTAATAATCTTTCTATTCAGTCGCGGCTAATTTCTATCGTTAGCGCAATGTCCGTTTTAGCCATCATTATGAGTGTAATTGGTCTGGTCGGAATGAGATACTCTAACAGCAATCTACAAAGCGTTTATGCAGATAGGTTAATTCCCGTTAATCAACTTTCTGAAATTAAAGCCCGTCAACTAGATAACCGTTTGAAAATTGCAAACAGCATTGCTTTTCCAGACGAGGACGAAAAAAATATCGCTAAAATCGAAGAGAATGCTAACGAAATTGCCAAAATTTGGGAAAATTACACGTCAACAAAACTTACCGAAAATGAAAAAGAGCTTGTGGACAGTTTTACTAAAAATCGCATAATTTTTCGTGATGAAGCACTTCTTCCCGCCATCGCGTTAATAAAATCAGGCGATGATGCCTTATTACGAAAACATATTATCGAAAAAGTACGTCCTTTATTTGAACCCCTTTCAAAAGGCGTTGATGATTTAGTGCAATTACAGGTTGACGTAGCAAAACAAGAATATGACTCAGCGCAATCGGTTTATAACAAAATTCTAATCGGTTCGATTATCGCGTTAATTTTAGGGTTAGGCGTATGTGTATTTTTAAGTCTAGCGATTATTCGTAACTTAATAAATTCGTTACAAAGTGCGAAAAGCGTTGCCACAGCGATTGCTCACGGTAACTTTAATTCGAAAATTGTGATTGAATCAAACGACGAAATAAGTTCATTGTTGCATTCGATGCAAACGATGCAAAACACCATTACCAGTTTTGTCGATGCACAAGGGTTCATGTCCAAAAAACACGCTGAAGGTTGGATTGCTGAAAAAATAGATTACGCCAAATTTGAAGGTAGTTATGGTTCTATGGCGAAAAGCATTAACGACTTAGTGCAATTACACATTAATATCAAAATGCAAATTGTTGATACTGTTTCAGGTTATGCAAAAGGTGATTTTAAACGCGATTTCGAACAATTGCCTGGTGACCAAGCCAAAATAACGACTGCAGTTAAAGCTATTAAAAGCGCGTTATTAGCCATTAACACAGAAATCGAAAATCTTGCCTCGGCAGGCGCGGAAGGTGATTTTTCAAAACGTGCGAATGTGGGGGGCTTCGATTTTATGTTTAAGTCGATGTTAATCCACCTCAATACATTAACTGAAACCTGCAATGGTGCATTCAATGATGTGTTGCGGGTTTCTAACGCTTTGGCGGATGGCGATTTAACGCAAACAATTACTAAAGATTACCAAGGTGTTTTTGGGAAAGTAAAAATTGGCATGAATAATACGACGGAAAATTTGAAAAATATCGTTGCTGAAATCAAAGAATCATCAAATACCATTTCAGCTGCCGCGACAGAAATTGCAGCAGGAAATAATGATTTAGCGCATCGTACTGAACAGCAAGCGGCAGCATTAGAAGAAACCGCCGCGAGTATGCACGAACTCACCTCAACGGTTGAACACAACACCGAAAATGCGAAACAAGCGAACGAATTAGCAGGTGGCGCGACTGAAATTGCAAACAAAGGTGTCTCTGTTGTTAAAGATGTTGTTAACACAATGGAAAATATCAACGAATCTTCGTTGCGAATTGTCGATATTATTTCAGTCATTGATGACATTGCCTTCCAAACCAACATTTTGGCATTAAACGCAGCGGTTGAAGCGGCGCGGGCTGGCGAACAGGGTAAAGGTTTCGCGGTTGTGGCAACCGAAGTGCGGAATTTAGCACAACGCGCTGCAAATGCGGCGGGTGAAATTAAACGTTTGATTAGTGATTCGGTTGAACGTGTGTCTGGCGGCAGTAAACAAGTTGTCGAAGCGGGTAAAACGATGCAAGACATTGTCGAAGCCATTGAAAGTGTGACGAAAATTATTGGTGAAATTGCGGGGGCATCGATTGAACAAAATGCGGGCATTTCACAAGTCGGAAAGGCCATTAGTTCAATGGATGAAGTCACGCAACAAAACGCCGCATTAGTTGAACAAGTCGCCGCAACGGCGGAATCGTTAGAATCACAAACCGCGCATTTAGCGAGTGAAATGTCGCATTTTAAAACCGATAATAATTCGAATAAAAGTAACGCGATGAAAACATTTGTCGCACCAAAAAGTGCCGCGAAATCGTCAACGCCACCAATGCCAGCTCCCGCACAGAAAATAGAATCAGGATCGAAAGGCACATTCAGCGTTGGTGTGGATGATTGGGAAGAGTTTTAAACAAAGCGATTTCCACAAAAAAGCCCCGTGAAATTGAAATTTCACGGGGCTTTTTTGCGATTAAATTTTACTGATAAAACACCGTAAAATCGTTTAGCGTTGTCTGAGTTTGTGTCAAATTTTCAGGCGCAAACGCATTTACGCCAACCCGTGACAAATAAAACGCCTGATCAGCTAAATACTTACCCGTTGCACGAATTTCACCTTGAAAACCATAACGTTTCCGCAATAAATACGCTTGTGAAAAACTACGCCCATCCATAAAGTCGGCAAAATTTAATTCCACCAACGCGAACAAGCCTAAATCAGCACCTAAACTCGCTACATCATCCGTCGTTGAAATTCGCACACCTAAATTTCCCGCGTGTTTTGAAAGTTGCTCTTTTTCAGCTTGCCAACGTGCCAATGAAACACAGATATTACCCGTAACAACAGGCTCATCGTCTTCTAAATACGTCCAATGATTTTCGATAAGCTGATTATT
>CAZLGN010000092.1:0-7748 GCA_964558865.1 uncultured Methylomagnum sp. | reverse complement strand
AAGCCTTGGGAGCAAAATGATTTAATCGGGAAGTTATTTATGACTGAATCCAAAATCTTCAATTGGTGAAGCATGGTTGCCACTTCCACCATTACACACACAACAAGCCATCACCCGTTTTCTCGATGCCAAAACCGCCCAAATAGACGAGTTGGTAACGAAAAAACGTCAACTTATTATCAAACTCAAAGAAAAACGACAGACTGTCATTAGTCATGCAGTCACAAAAGGTTTAAATCCTAACGCACCGATGAAAGATTCGGGCGTTGAGTGGTTGGGCAAAGTTCCTGAACATTGGGCTGTGAACAACATAACTTACATTCTCAATGCTATTGGAGATGTTGACCACTATATGCCGCAATCTGTTGAAAACGGCATACCTTATGTTATGACTGGTGATTTAAAAGAGTTTGTTAGCGATATAAATTTTAAAGATTGCAAGCAAGTCAGTCATGAAGACTATGTGAAATTGTGCCAAAAAATCAAAAGTTCTAAAGGTGATTTGATTTTGGCTCGATATGCAACAATTGGAACAGCATCATACGTTGATATAGATACTGATTTTCTGGTTTCTTATTCTTGTGTAACTATTAAGCCCAATCCTTCAAAAGTGTTTGGTTTATATCTTTTTTATTACTTCAAATCGAATTCTTTTTTACAAGGAATTCAAAATGAAATAAATACGAATACTCAAGGAAATGTGGGTATTAGCGATTTGAAAAAAGTAAAAATGGCACTACCAACTTTAAATGAGCAATCAAAAATTATTGAATTTCTTGATAAACAAGTTTCAAAAATTGACACGTTGATTGAAAAATCAAATTCAGCAATCGAACTCATGCAAGAATACCGCACAGCGTTAATTTCAGCGGCAGTAACGGGAAAAATAGACGTGCGGGAAGTTGCCGCATGAGTTCACCGACCAAAGAAAAACATTTTGAAGCCTATGTTGAGGAAATGCTTAACGAATGCGGGTGGCAATTAGGTTCATTAAGCGAATGGAATAACGCCGAAGCGTTATTTCCTGCGCGGGTGTTTGCGTTTCTTTCGGCAACACAGCCAAAATTATGGGAGCAGATGGACTTTTCACACGGTGAGAAGTTCCAACCGATGTTGTTGGCGGCATTGGTCAAAGAGTTGAACATAAAAGGCACGTTGCACGTTCTCCGTCATGGTTTTAAATTTTACGGTAAAACCTTCAAATTAGCGTATTTCAAACCTGCTCACGAATTATCACCCGATGTGTTAGCTCTGTACGCAAAAAATCAATTAACGGTTACAAGACAAGTTCCTTGCCACCCAAACGATAACAGTACGCTAGATATGGTGCTTGCATTAAACGGCTTGCCAGTAGCGACGATTGAATTAAAAAATCCTTGGACGGGTCAAAATTGGCGACACGCTATCAAACAATATCAACATGACCGTGACCCGCGTGCGCCGTTATTTGAATTTAAGAAACGGGCATTAGTACATTTTGCCGCTGATACTGAAGAAGTTTATATGACGACGCGATTAGCCAAAGAAAAAACGTTTTTCTTACCGTTTAATCGTGGCAGTCATCCGACAGAAATTCAATGTGGTGCAGGCAATCCGCAACATTCAAGCGGTTATCGAACAGGATATTTTTGGCAAGAAACACTGCAACGCGACAACTTCTTAGAGGTGTTGGGCTATTTCTTATTTATCGAAAAAGACGAACAAAAGGTTGATGATGGTCGTGGCGGTAAAAAATTAGTCACTTTTGAAAAGCTGGTTTTTCCACGTTATCACCAATTGGACGCAGTGCGTTCATTGATAGAAACCAGTCGCGTAGAAAACGCAGGACATAATTATCTTATTCAGCATTCCGCAGGAAGCGGGAAAACAAATAGTATTTCGTGGTTATCCCACCGATTAGCCAGCCTTCATAACACACGAGATGAGAAAGTCTTTGATTGCGTAATTGTCATTACCGATAGAAAAGTGCTTGATAAACAATTACAAGACGCAATTTATCAAATTGAACACGCACAGGGTGTTGTTAAAGCCATTGACCAAAATGCCAAACAACTTGCCGAATCATTGGTTGATGGAACGAAAATCGTCATAACGACACTGCAGAAGTTCCCTTTTGTATTGAAAGGATTGTTGCATAAAGCGGGAGCCGATAACCAAGACAATGCTACAGCCGAAGAGAAACAACAGGCAAAAGAATGGCAAACTCTGATTTCAGCCAGACGTTATGCCATCATTGTAGACGAAGCTCATTCAAGTCAAACAGGTGAAACAGCGCGTGAATTAAAAGGTGTTTTGGGTACTAATGCAGAAAATTTTGTACAAGATGAAGATGCACCCGATTGGGAAGACCGAATCAATCAAATTATGGCTTCACGCGGCAAGCAGGATAATTTAAGTTTTTTTGCTTTCACTGCAACACCAAAAGGTAAAACGCTAGAATTGTTCGGACGAAATAACCAAGCCTTTCACACTTACTCAATGCGCCAAGCAATTGAAGAGGGTTTCATTTTAGATGTGTTACGCAATTACACGACCTACAAAACATGGTTTAACTTAGTTAAAACGGTTGAAAGTGACCCAACAATTCCAAAAAAGAAAGGCGCGAAAGCGTTAGCAAAGTTCAAAGAATTGCACCCGCATAATATCGAGCAAAAAACAGAAGTGATGATTGAGCATTTCCGCGCTCATGTTCAGAATCAATTAGGTGGTCGCGCCAAAGCGATGGTTGTTACCAGCAGTCGTATTCAAGCAATTCGCTATAAACTTGCCTTTGAACGCTACATCAAAGAAAAAGGGTATTCCGACATCAAACCTTTAGTCGCATTTAGCGGGACAATTAAAGACCCTGATACAGCTATTGAATATACTGAACCAAGTATGAATCTTGATGTTGTAACGGAGAAACCAATTCCAGAAAGTCAGTTGCCTGAACGTTTCGGTTCGAGCGATTATCAGTTACTTCTGGTAGCAAACAAATACCAAACAGGTTTTGACCAACCATTATTGTGCGCTATGTATGTGGATAAACGTTTAGACGGTATTCAAGCAGTTCAGACCTTATCACGTTTGAATCGAAAAATTTCGGGCAAAGATGAGCCATTTATTCTCGATTTTGTGAATAAACCTGAAGATATTTACAAAGCCTTTAAACCGTATTTTGATTCAACCAGCTTGCAAGAATCCGCCAATCCAGAAATGCTTACTAGCATTAAACATGAATTGGACGAGATGCAAATTTATCACTGGTCAGAAGTAGAGACGTTTTCACAAATTTTCTATCGCTCACCTGAACAGCAAAAAGCAATAGACCATGCGAATATGTTGCGGCATTTACAGCCTGCAATAGATCGCTTCAAGGCAATTGACAACAAAGAAGCTCGCAATCTCTTTCGTGACAAATTAGGCGGATATGTTCGGATGTATTCTTTCTTGAGTCAGATTATTCCGTACCATGACCCCGAATTTGAGATGCTGTATAGCTTTGGGAGATTGTTATTACCGTATTTACCGCTCGATAAAGATAATGTGGTTGTCAACATCGGTAATGAAGTCGATTTGAAGTATTACCGCCTTCAGCGCGTATCTAGCGGTTCAATTGACCTGAGAGAAGGTGAAATAAAAGGCGTTTCCAGTCCAACAGACGTAGGCTCAGGTAAGTCCAAAGAAGACAAAGCTCCGTTATCAGAAATTATTCAGACACTAAATGATCGTTTTGGTACGGCATTTACAGAAGAAGATAGATTATTCTTTGAACAAATCAAAGTACGAGCAACCGCTAATAGCCAAGTTATTCAAACGGCAATGGCGAATCCTTTAGATAAATTTCAACTAGGAATCCGAAAACTGATTGAAGACTTGATGATTCAACGCATGGCAGAAAATGACAACATCGTGACACGATACATGGAAGATGCTGAGTTTCAAAAAACAGCCTTCCCAATTCTGTCACAAGAGATATTCAATGCTATTAAAGCTGAAAATTCTTCTTTATAAAAATAACTCAAGACGATAAATTTTATGGCTACTTTTTTACTAAAATGGGATGAACCTGAATTTTCAATTACAGAATTTGAGGAGTATTTTCATAGATATGAAAAAAACGAACCCATGAAATGGAGTTGTGGTGTCACGACTAAAAAAATACTTATTGGAGACAAATTCTATTTAATGAAAACAGGTTCCACGGGAGGAATAATTGGATCTGGTCTAATAATAAGTTCACCTTATAAAGATAAACATTTTAATAAAGTTAAAGCCGATAATGGTGAATTCGCTAATTTCGTTAATGTAGCTTTTGATTCTTTTATTCATCCAAATGGTTCAATCCCAATTAGTCGAACTGAATTAAACGAACCTAAATTTTCTGACCCTGTTTGGAGCAGTCAAGGCTCAGGTAAAACTATTAAAGAAGAAATTGCTCATGAGCTTGATAAACTTTGGCTTAGTAGAGTAGAAATCAAAGATTTTTCAACCGCAGATGAAATCAATGATTCTGACATTTCTACCTTATCCGAAGGTGGAATAAAAAAAATAAACGTTAATGCTTATGAACGTAACGCTGAGGCACGCAGAAAATGCTTAGAGAAATGGGGCTATGCCTGCACGGTATGTAATTTTCATTTTGAATTGCGTTACGGGTCAATTGGCAGAAAATATATTCATGTACACCATCTACAACCGCTTTCTTCCGTAAAAACTTCACATGATGTAGAGCCGATCAAAGATTTACGCCCCGTATGTCCAAATTGCCATGCAATGCTTCATAGTCAAAATCCACCTTTATCGATTGAAGAGTTACAAGATATTTTCAACTCGTATAACAGAGTTGCCTGATTTGGAGAAAATGAAATGAGCTACTGTTACGCGGTAAGACATTGCCCTAAAAGTCCTCCAGCTAAGAAACCGTTAGAAGGAGTCATTGCTGAAATTGTTAAAAGTAAAGAAGCTCGTTCGTACGGAAAAATAAACGCAATTGGTCATTTTGTTTATGTCATCCAAGCAACGGATACAAAACCTGTTCAATACGAATTAGGTTATCGATATAAAGTCAGCAAGTCAGAACTTTACGGAAAACCTGCGTATAAAAACACAGGAAAGCATTGCAAGTATTTCGCCAAACCTCAACTAATTAAAGACGATACATTTACTGAATGGTTCGCAAGTAGTGCAATTTCTCGGCTAGGAATGACCCAATTAAAAAGCGAATTTATTTATATGTTAGACGAAGTGCTGGATTCGGCGGATAGTTCTGCAGAGGATTTTTAGCGTGCGTCACACGGTTATTGAAGTACATTTCTTACAATTCGCCGCTGAATCGGCGCAGAAAATACGCGATAAAAAACGGCTATGTACACACTAAAAGAAGCCGCAGAAATAACGGGGATGTCTAAGTCTACTATCTTCAAAGCTATCAAAAAGGGAACGATTTCAGCGTCTAAACATGAAAATGGGCAATGGATAATTGAGCCTTGTGAATTGCACCGTGTCTATCCACCGCTGAATTCAAACGAGGTAAGCGCAGAAGTAAGTGGTGAAAATACGCGACATGAAACGCAAGAATCAGCGGTGAATCAGCGCGGAAATACCGATGAATTAGTCGCTGAATTGCGCGGAACAGTCGCTGATTTACGCAGAAGACTTGACGAGTCCGAAGCAGAACGGCGCGTCACACAAGAAAAGCTCACCTTGCTCTTAACCCACCAACCACAAGCAATAGAACATCCAAACAAGCCACCGAAGAAAATGAACGCTTGGGTGTGGATTGTACTCGGAATAGCGTGTATTTCTGCGGTGATAGCATCGGTGATTCTATACTCGGGGTTTGACTACTAACGAGGAGAAAACGTACGCTAAGAGATTTTAATCTGCTGTAATCCGCATGGTTACTGAAATCCAGTCTAAAATGTTTCAACTTTATAGACAGTAAAAATCCCTATTAAAATCGTGTCTAAAATATCGTTTTTCGGTACTTAGTGGACGATTAAGTCTATAAATCGATTTAATAGATGGTTTTGTAGGTTCAAATTCGAGCTAAAAATTCCTTAGCGTACGTTTTCGCCCTGTTAGTAGTCAAACCCCTACTCGCAACCTTAATCATAGGCGTTTAGCGGCTCCAATTATTAGACCTCTTACTGTGAAATAATTTCTACTTTCATTTTTTAAAAAGAGGGTGTAGAATTTACCTCTGGTATTCTAGTTTCACAGGAAAAAAGAGGATGGTTACGAAATCGTATGACGGAACATCGTCATTAGGTGCTGCATTGGCTGATTTATATAACTTTTCGCCAAAGAACCAAACAAAAATAGCTCAAAAAATAAAAGAAGGTCGAGAAGCAGTAGGTACCAACATCATCAGTGAAAAAAAGAAAGCACGCCACTTAACCGCTGATGAAAAGATAGCTGTTTTCAATTGGCATTCACAAAAAGTCTACGGATATACAGATCAATCTGGTATTTATCATCATCCAGACGGAACCACTGAAAAATGCTTAGAATATGGGCAAGTTTTGTACATCAATACAGATGGTTCTGGTGGTCTGGACTCTGAATTTGGTCGAGTTGAGTTTCTATCTCCAACAGAACTACCTGATGATTTAATCGAAGCTGATAATGACAAACCGAACTTTGAATTAGATAAATTCAAAAGAATTGCTTTTTATACAAGAGAAAATAATGAAAGGATACGCAAAGTTATTGCTTTAGAATTTTACTATCTTGAACCGCTAACAGTTGCGGCTGCAATGAACAATAAAAGCGTTCCTGAATGGCTCGAGGAAGTAACAGATGGCTGGGAAGAAACGAAAACCACAACATCGTTAACACGATTTGTAAAACACGCTATTTATCAGAATCAAAAATAACATAAATTCACACCAACAAAGAGAGGTTAAAAATGAGTAATTTCGCAGAACAATTTTGGGACGCAATGTCCGATCCCGAGGTATTCGACGCATTAGAACGAAAAGGGTTAGACCCAGATGAAACACTTATAGAATTGATGGAAAACGGCGATGAAGAAACGCTAATTGACCTCATCGAAAACGGAGAACACGCGGCATTATTTGATGACAACGAAGATGAAGGATATTTCATCGATGACTAACAACAACTTAAACAAAAACCCCATCAGCGTCAACTGAGTAGGGCTTTTATATTTTGTTTATTAGTTTTTTCATAGCCAATCTGCAACAAATCTTCTCACGGACTTGCAGAGTGGTTTCACCTCGGTTCACAGATAGCCCAACAAAGGGGCATCTTGGTTATAGGGCTGTGCCACAAAAATGCACACGTCGATTAGGGTACTTGTTAATCTACAACCTTGTCAAGACTGAAGTTAGGCTATCTGTAAATCCCAAAAATACGGGAATTACAAAACATGGATACAACAGAAGGCACAACAGAAGGCACAACAGAATTATCACCTTGTGTAAAATTTTCAAAATTCACTACATCTAAATCTGTAGTCATTGACGGTGAATCCAAAGTATTGCTCGGTAAAGAGTTCAACTTAGTTGATGATGAAATCAAAAAATACTCCAACGGCGTTTTGATTGCTGGAAAAGTAGAAACAATAACAACACCATTAGACCTTCTTGAAGTAGAAAAGGTCATCAATTCTTTAACCGAAACCCAAGCGTTAGGCTGGGGAAGCAATCAGACAGACTGCAACACTGTTTTTTCCTCAAGCCATCAAGCTCACATTGAGCGGGTCTCAAGCATAAGAAATTCGATATAAGTCAGCTACTGAT
>CAZLGN010000091.1:5047-7753 GCA_964558865.1 uncultured Methylomagnum sp. | reverse complement strand
AAAAATTGATCAATTTCAGGGGGCGACAGTACATTAAATGGAATCAGCACCCGATGGGACAAAATCATCCATCGAACTGATCGCTGCGATTTGAGTTTATTTCAGCTTGGAAAACTGTTATTGCATTTTTTTCTTCGCAACGAGCAACCATTGCCTCAGTTCAGTTTAATTCTATGAAAAATAGGCTTTAAAAGTGTACGGTAGTGAAATTCTGATACTCGCATATCTTTGCTATTTATGCACCAACGCCTTTTCTAAATCTTTCTTGATGCATTCGATGGTAATTGGCTTGTTTATCAATCGTTATGAATTCGGACTTATTTAGCTTGTATCCACAGAGTTGGAACACCTACACCTCCTTTTTATCAATGCAAAGGCGCAATAATTTTCTGTAATTCACTCGCCGACAATTCGCCCGCGTGACGATAAACGACTTGCCCCGCAGAACTCACCACAACCGTGTAAGGAATTGCACTGACCGAATTGCCCAATTGTTTCGCGAGTTGAAACCCTGCCCAATCGCCTGAAATCAGTATTGGATAATTCACGGCGGTTTTTTGCTGAAAGGTTTTAACCGCTTCAATGTCATCGAGTGCGATGCCGACAAATTGTACTTTTTCGCCATATTGGCTTTGCAATGCCATAAATTCAGGAATTTCTTTTAAACATGACGGACACCACGTCGCCCAAAAATTTAACACCATAATTTTGCCTTGCCATTCATTTGAAGAATGAGGCGTGCCGTTCAAATCGGGAAATGAAAACGTTGGCAACGGCATGGGTTGTTGTTCGATTTGCCATTGGTTGAACATTCGAACACCCATACCTGCGGTCAACGCTAACAAAGCGATAATAAAAATAGTTTGTACAGTTTTCATTTTTTACACCAATTGCTTCAAACGATAAATCAATTCTAACGCTTGTTTAGGGGTTAAATCGTCAGCACGAACATCGTCTAATAACGCTAACGCAGGATTTTCGGATTGCGACACAAATAAATCAATTTGGTCGTTTCCACGTTTAATTTGTTGTTCAGCATAGGCGTGCATTTCTAATTCACGCAATTTCGTTTTCGCATTTTCAATCACAACACGCGGCACGCCCGCCAATGCGGCGACTTGCAAGCCATAACTTTGATTGGCGGCACCCTCTTTCACCGCGTGTAAAAAAATAATCATATCGCCGTGTTCAATCGCTTCTAAATGCACATTGTGAATGTTTCGATGTTCATCCGCTAACGACGTTAATTCAAAATAATGCGTCGCAAATAGTGTGAAGGCTTTGGTTTCTTTCGCCAGATATTCTGCACACGCCCACGCCAACGAAAGCCCATCAAAGGTACTTGTTCCACGTCCAATTTCGTCGATTAAAATCAAACTTTTGGCGGTCGCATTGTGCAAGATATTCGCTGCCTCGGACATTTCCACCATGAAAGTCGAACGCCCGCTGCTCAAATCATCCGACGCGCCAATGCGAGTAAAAATTTTATCAATATCACCGCAAACAAAATTTTTCGCAGGAACGAAACTACCAATGTGTGAAAGCAAAACCATCAACGCGGTTTGGCGCATAAAAGTGCTTTTTCCACCACAATTTGGCCCCGTAATCATCAGCATTCGGCGTTGCGTTGATAACGCTAAATTATTCGGTACAAATGGCGTACTTGAAACGTATTCAACCACCAAATGCCGTCCTGCTTCGATTTGAATTCCATTTTTTTCAGTCAGCGTTGGTTGCGATAAATTCAATTTTTCAGCACGTTCCGCAAAACAACTCAAAACATCCAATTCCGCTAACGCACTGGCACAACGCTGTAATTCTGAAACCGATAAACCAATAATTTCCAGCAATTGGTCGTACAAAAACTTTTCAAATGTGAGTGATTTTTCGCGTGCGCTCAATACTTTGTCTTCAAACGATTTCAATTCGTCGGTGATATAACGCTCCGCGCCTTTTAAGGTTTGTTTGCGGCGATAATGCGCGGGGATTTTCTCGGCGTGTAAATGTGAAATTTCAATAAAATACCCGTGAATGCGGTTGTAACTGACTTTTAAGGTGTTAATGCCCGTCGCAACACGCTCGCGCTGTTCCATATCCAGTAAAAATTGGTCAGCATTTTGGCTCAAGTCGCGTAATTCATCGAGTTCTGCGTTATAACCGCCTGCCATCACACCGCCGTCACGAATCAAAACAGGCGGATTATCAACAATTGCCCGCTGCAATAATTCAGCCGCATCAGGCTGAACGCTGATTTGTTTGTTTAAAAATTGAAGTTGTGGATTATCGTGTTGCGCCAAAAGCCGTTGCAGTTGCGGCAACGCAGTCAAACTGTCTCGCAAGGTAATCAAATCGCGCGGTCGTGCCGATTTCATCGCAACGCGCGAGCTAATGCGTTCAATATCGCCAATCTGACGGAGTTGGCTTTGAACATGTTGATATTCGCGCGAATGCAGCAAACTTGAAACGCACGCAAAACGGTGTTTTAAAATAGATTGATTTCGCAATGGACGATTCAACCAGCGACGCAAACAGCGACTGCCCATTGCAGTAATCGTGCTATCGAGAACGCCGAAAAGCGTGTATTTTATTTCGCCCGACGGATGCGAATCGAGTTCCAAATTTCGCCGACTCGCGGCATCAATCAAAATGCAATCGTTGTTACTTTCAACTCGAATTCCTTGAATGTGCGGCAATGCGGCTTGCTGT
>CAZLGN010000091.1:0-5037 GCA_964558865.1 uncultured Methylomagnum sp. | reverse complement strand
TTTAACGTACTGCAACAATGCGCCCGCTGCGGCAATCGCGGTGGTAAGTTCATCGCAGCCGTAACCTTTTAAATCACTTGCTTTAAATTGCGAAAGCAAACGTTCTCTTGCGCTGGAAACTTCAAAATGCCACGCAGGACGACGGCATAAACCGTTGCGCTGTTTCAATGTGTGAGACAAGGCAAAATCATCACTAAACAATAATTCGGCGGGATTTAAACGGGCGATTTCGTTAATTAGCGCGTCTTCAGAATCGACTTGTTGCAACACAAAACGTCCGCTAGTTACGTCTAAACTTGCAATGCCGTATTGCCCTTTTAACCATGAAACCGCGACGAGTAAATTATCTTGACGCTCTTCAAGTAAGGCTTCATCAGTGACGGTGGCGGGTGTAACGATGCGAACCACTTTTCGTTCGACAGGTCCTTTGCTGGTCGCAGGGTCGCCAATTTGTTCGCATAACGCTACCGATTCACCCGCCCGCAAAATTTTAGCAATGTAATTTTCAGCGGCATGATGTGGAATGCCAGCCATAGGAATGGGTTCACCATTTGAACTGCCGCGACTTGTGAGGGTGATATTTAATAATTGTGCAGCTTTTTTTGCATCGTCATAAAACAACTCGTAAAAATCGCCCATTCGATAAAAAACGAGCGTGTCAGGATGTTCAGCTTTAATGCGAAAATACTGCTGCATCATAGGAGTGTGGTGGGTTTCGAGGCTCATAAAATAGCAGGGTAAATTTTCAGTGATTCGTATTTTCGCTTTTTTTCTCATTTATTGCGATAACGGTTCAAAAATGTTTCGATTTGTAGCAGATATTAGCGTTTGACATCACGGCCGCTTTTTCAGACTTACAACGGTACTTGCGGTATGTTAAGTCTGCGAATAGTATGTACGCCGTGGACGAATGTGGTTGGTTCAACACAATAAAATTCCCTCTGAAATTTTTTTTATTACCCATTTTCTATTACTCAAAAAAACTAAAAATGACTACTCCAAAAACGATTTACCGCAACGATTACACTGTTCCTGACTTTTTAATTCACGACGTGAAATTGCATTTTTCGCTTAATGCTGAAAATACAAAAGTGCTTTCGATGCTGACTTTCCAACGCAATTCAGAAAGTCAAAATCACACTGCGCCGCTAGTTTTACACGGTGAAAAATTGGTTTTGAATCGGGTGGTTTTGAATGAAACCGAACTGACAAATTACGTTTTGACACCAGAAACATTGACGCTTGAAAATGTGCCTGAAACATTCACGTTGATTATCGAAAACACGATAAATCCGAAAGAAAATACCGCGCTTGAAGGGCTGTATTTATCGAACGGAATGCTTTGCACGCAATGTGAAGCGGAAGGCTTTCGTAAAATTACTTATTTCCTCGACCGTCCCGACGTGATGAGCAAATTTACCGTCACGATTGTGGCGGATAAAACCGAATTTCCCGTTTTACTTTCAAACGGCAATAAAGTTGCCAGCGGCGAATTTGAAAATAATCAGCATTGGGTAACGTGGAACGATCCGTTTGCAAAACCGTGTTATTTATTCGCGCTGGTCGCAGGGCGACTCGAATGCCTCGCCGACACATTTGTCACGCAATCGGGTAGAAAAATCGATTTAGAAATTTTTGTCGAAGCACACGACAAAGACAAATGCGCTCACGCCATGCGCTCACTTGAATACGCGATGCGTTGGGATGAAGCGGTTTATGGGCGCGAATACGATTTAGATTTGTACATGATTGTTGCGGTAAGTCATTTCAATATGGGCGCGATGGAAAACAAAGGCTTAAATGTTTTCAATACCAAATTCGTTTTAGCGCGACCTGATACCGCAACCGATGTTGATTACGAAGGCATTGAAGGCGTAATCGCGCACGAGTATTTTCACAATTGGACGGGCAACCGAATCACTTGCCGCGACTGGTTTCAACTCAGTTTAAAAGAAGGATTTACGGTTTTTCGTGATCAACAATTTACCGCTGATCGTGTTTCAAAAGCCGTTAAGCGTATCGAAAATGTCAGTAATTTACGCACGCGCCAATTCGCCGAAGATGCCAGTCCACTCGCACATCCTGTTCGTCCCGATGCCTACATTGAAATTAACAATTTTTATACGTTGACGGTTTATGAAAAAGGCGCAGAAGTGGTGCGAATGCTTCACACCTTACTCGGTGCAGACGGGTTTAGACGCGGCAGCGATTTGTATTTTGAGCGTCACGACGGGCAAGCGGTGACGTGTGATGATTTCGTCAGCGCGATGCAAGATGCAAACGACCTAGATTTAAGCCAATTCCGCCTTTGGTATTCGCAAGCAGGCACGCCGAAAATCCAAGTTGAATCGAATTTTGATGAAAAAACAAAAACCTTCGCGCTTACACTCTCGCAAAGTTACCCCAATCAAACGCAGCCGCTTTTGATTCCAATTCGATTAGGTTTATTAAATTCGCAAACGGGCGATGATTTGATTCCTGAAACCTTGTTGCAATTTAGTCAAATGCAACAAACATTCACCTTTGAAAAGTTAGACACTGCGCCGATTGTGTCATTTTTACGCGGATTTTCTGCGCCTGTGAATGTTGAAATTGAACGGAATTTAGAAGAATTGGCGTTTTTGTCGCAACACGACAGTGATTCATTTAATCGTTGGGATGCGGCGCAGAAACTCGCTGAAACCATCATTTTGGATTTAGTAAAAATGCCAGCCGCTGAAATTCCAGAAATTTTGTTAAAAACGTTTGAAACTGTTTTGAATTCTCCAATTGACGATTTGGTGTATTTTTCGCTGTTGCTTTCATTGCCGTCAGAAAATTATTTAGCAGAACGTATGACGGTTGTGGATTTCGACGGCATTCATAATGTACGGGAACGAATTTTAAAAACGCTTGCTGAAAAATTTGAAACGCAATTTTCAACCATTTACCACGCAAATCACAAAGATGAATCGGGGGATTTTAGTCCTGAAGCAATTGGTCGCCGTCGTGTGAAAAATGCCTGTTTAGCGTTTTTGAGCAAATTGGATGCACCTGGAATTCACGATTTAGCAAAATCGCAATTTGAAAACGCCAAAAATATGACTGACCAAATGGCGGCGTTAGCGGCGATTGTTCACAACAACCACCCAGCAAAAGTAGCGTGTTTAGAAAAATTCTATGCACAATGGCAAAACGAACCGCTGGTGATTGATAAATGGTTTGCCTTGCAAGCGAGCAGTCCAGCGGCTGATGCGTTTGAAACGGTTAAAAATCTGCATTCACATTCTGCATTTGACATGAAAAACCCCAATCGTGTGCGTTCTTTAATTGGTGCATTTTCGCAAACTAATCCTGTGAATTTTCACGCGAAAAATGGTCAAGGTTATGCGTTTTTGGGTGATGCGATTTTGGAACTCAATGCAATCAATCCGCAAGTTGCGTCTCGCATGGTGACACCTTTAACCGCATGGCGAAAAGTTGAACTTTCGCGCCAAGATTTAATGAAAGCACAACTAAAACGCATTATTGAAACGAAGGATATTTCTAACGATGTATTTGAATTGGCAAGCAAAAGTTTGGCAAATTAACGTAATAATCGCAGTAACGTTTCTTTTTCATCATCATTTAGATTGACTGTCGCGGCTTGAATTTGCAGTTTTTCTAAACGATTTTTTCGACCTTGAACGACAAGTTGATTTAATGCCCCCGTAAATTCGGTTTCAACACCTTCATCGGGAATTAAAACGGGCAAGAAAGCCAAAAGATTAAGAAATTTTTCGTTTGGCAAACCGCGATAATGTTCAAGTAATTGGGCAGTTGTTGCAGGTTTTTCGAGGCAAATTTGTTGAACCATTTTTTTAAACGTTTCGATTCCAGCAAAATCTAACGCTTGCCATTCAATTGGATTTGCTTCTAATTTTTCGACAAGTTGTGGATTTTGCACCAATAATGCCAACGTCAAACGCTCCAACGAATGCCGTGTATTTTGATTTTCTTTTTGATACCGATTTTGTTGCGACGGCATGGTATTTGTTATCGTGGGTGCAACATCAAAAATGGTCAATTCTTTCAATTTTGCCAACATCATTTCTTTAAAAAAACCATTTGCTAATTTGAGCAAAAATGGCTTGGCTTGATGCGCGAGTTTTGCCCGACCTTCGATGGAATTTAAATCCAGCGTTGCCGTTAAGTGATTAAAAAAATAACTCGACACCATTTCGGCACTTTCGATGCGTTGCGTAAAGGCTTCAACGCCTTCTATTCGCAATAATGAATCTGGATCATGTGGCGGTGGCAACAATAAAACGCGCATTTGGCGATTATCGTTTAACACTGAAAAAACCGCCTCCATCGCTTTCCACGCGGCATCTTGTCCCGCTTTATCGCCGTCAAAACACAAAATTATTTCGGGTGTTGAACGAAATAAAAGTTGTAGTTGCGTTACAGTTAAATTTGTTCCCAATGCAGCGACAGAATACGCAATTCCAAATTGCGCCAAGGTCACAACATCCATATAACCTTCAACAATTAAAATGCGGGCGGGTTTGGGATTGCTTTTCAGTAATTCGTACAAACCATAGACTTCATTACTTTTGTGAAACAGCTGCGTTTCGGGTGAATTCAGATATTTTGGTTGTTGTGTATCGTCCAAAACCCGTCCGCCAAAACCAATAACGTGACCGCGTTTATTGCGAATTGGAAACATAATGCGCTGCCGAAAACGGTCGTAATACTGTTCGTTTTTATATGCAAGCATTCCCGCTTCGCACAGCAATTCTGTCTCAAAATGCCCGTGCAAAATTTGCCAACCGTCTGGCGCGTAGCCAATCATAAAATCCCGCGCAATAATGCCAGAAATGCCGCGTCCTTTTAGATAATCGACGGCAAGATTTTTTTGCGGATGATTTCGGAGCTGGTTAATGTAAAACGCGGCAACTTGCGCCATAAGTTGCTGTAAATCGAGGAGTTTATTTTTAGTTTCTGGTTCGTAACCTGTTTGATTTTCATAAGGAATTTCAACGCCTGCGAACGTTGCTAATTCTTCAATCGCCTCGA
>CAZLGN010000090.1:0-7803 GCA_964558865.1 uncultured Methylomagnum sp. | reverse complement strand
TGGCTTCAGTGGTACGGTGATTAAATAACGAAAAGTAAGAAAAGTAAAATTGCCAATTTACAAGGACATAATAATGAAAAATATAGGTCGAATGTGTACTGATCCAACACATAAAAACTACCAATTATGGCAAACCGTTGTTAACATTTTTATTATGGCTTCCTGTATGGGATTAGCTTTAGAGACTGTTTCAACGCTCTGGTTTGAATATAAAACACCTTTTACCGTTCTTGAGTGGGTGTCTGTTTCTGTATTTACTATTGACTACATTGCTAATTTATTTTGTTCCGAGAAAAAGTTTCAATATGCTTTTAGTTTATGGGGATTGATTGATTTAATTTCGATTCTACCGTCTTACTTAATGTTGTTAAATCTATCTGCGTTGCAAGGCGCGAAAATGCTTAGATTGTTGCGTATAGCGCGAATACTACGACTTCTTAAAACTGTTGTTCAAACGCAAACAAGTAATCCGCTGATTATCAATCTTAAAATTTATTTAATCATTTTTTTTTCAGTCATGATGATTTCCAGTACCGCGATGTATGCTGTTGAAGGAACATTGTATTCATTGGAAAAAATGGAAATGGGGCAAAAAGAACTTGATGCTCAAGTTGAATTGGGTCAAAAAGCAGAAGTATTCATGCCACTAGATCCTATTTCGGGAACACCGATTCCAGAAGATAAACGCTTTTTCACTTCCATTCCAACAGCAATGTGGTGGTGTATCGTCACGCTAACCAGCACAGGTTATGGTGATATTTATCCCGTCACGGTAAAAGGTAGAATCGTGGCAGGTATCACCATGTTTTTAGGTTTGGTGTTATTTGGCATACTGTTAAATTTAGTCGGGAAAACGCTAATGGTTGTTCTTTTTGGCGAAAAATTAAAACCCGATGACTAAAAAATTTAAATTTTTAGTCGTAGAAAAAACAAGATTTTATTTTTAGTAACGGAGCAATCATGAGCTTTTTCAACAAAAATCAAAATGAAGATTTAAGTGAGCAATGGCGTAAAAAATATCTCAATCTTTTTGATGAACAAAACAAAATCGAACATATTCATCAAGAAAAAGAAAAGTTATTGCGCCAATTCGTTATTCAACTTTCTATTATCGCTGAAGGTCATGACAAAAATCTTGATCCGATTTTGTTACGAGTTCGTAATCACGTTAAAGATGAAATCGAAACGGTAACGTTAAAAACAGAGCTAAAAACATTCAATGAATCGATTAAAAATCTTCCTGTCAAAAAGAAAAAGCTAAACGTTGGTTTATTGTTTGATTTTTTAATTCGTCAGCATCCAAATTTTGCACAACAAGCGGCGTTGCGCGACTTACAAACGTTAGCAAATAGCGATGAAACGCCGATTGAGCAAGTGGCTGATTTATTCGTTGAAATTTTAAAAATCACAGACCCTGCTGAACCACTATCTGAATTAAAAACGGCAAATAAAGAAAATCTCGTTGAACAAGCCGTATTTGTGGATGTTCGTATTGTCACGGAACAATTGCTGCAATATCTCACTTCGTTAGCGATTCCTGCTGTGTTTGAGTCCCAAACTACGGCAATTAAAAACGCGCTACTTAATCCAGAACAATCGCCGCTTTTATTTGAAGACCAGCTGAATGATTTAATTAAATTACTTTTAAAAATCAAAGAGTATGGCGAAGCGGAACAACAAGACATCGATCAATTTTTGCTGCATATTGCGACGCAATTGTCAGAATTGAATACCATCGTGACAGAAACCAACATTGCGGCGAATAATTCCGTAAAAAATCGCAACAAATTAGATCAATCCGTCTTTACTCAAATCCGCGAATTGCAAGTTCAAGCCATAAAAACAACTTCGTTAGATTCACTGAAAGGTATGGTTAATGAATGTTTTAAAACCATTGCAACCGAAATTAAAAATCATCATCAGGAAGATAAAGAACAGCAACAAAATTTTCAAAATCGTATTGCTGAAATGGTCAATAAAATGATTGGGTTGGAAATAGAAACTGAAAATCTAAAAAAAGAACTCAAAGTTATTCATACTCAGGCCTTGCACGATACATTGACGGGTTTATTTAATCGTAATGCTTACAATCAACGGTTGCGCGACGAATTTGCGCGTTATAAACGTTACGATTCGCCACTCACATTAGCGATTTGGGACATTGATAATTTCAAAAATATCAACGACACGTTTGGACACAATTCTGGCGATAAAGTTCTTATTTTGACCGCTAAACAATTGCAAGAACACACTCGAGATACAGATTTTATTGCTCGTTTTGGCGGTGAAGAGTTTGTAATGTTGTTGCCAAATACCGACAAAGAGGCAGCATTGTTTTTAGCTGAACAGTTGCGTCAATTGATTGAAACGACTGGCTTTAACGCAAATGGAAAAGCCGTACCAATTACCATTTCATGCGGTTTAACGGAAATAAACAAAGACGATACTGATGAAACATTATTTGAACGGGCGGATAAAGCTCTTTATGAGGCGAAACATAACGGACGAAACCAATGTCGCACGTCGTAAAGGATTAAACTTGAACAGACGCAAAATCTAGCCTAAACTCAAAATCGACCTGCGACGTTTTGTCGCACTTTAATTAAAACTTTGAGGAGTTGTTATGACTATATTTAGTGAATCACGTCGTCGTTTTTTAATGCAAACGGGTTTGGGTGTTGCAGGTTTGACTGCATTGCCTTCGATTGCGAAAGCAATGGAAGGCATGGGAATGGGGAGAATGAAAAATAACCATTCCGATGAAATGATGATGATGCCAAAAATAACGCCGAATAAAGCCTCGCCAAATTTTCATCCTGACGTTGAATTTGATTTGTTTGCTAAACCTGCGGCAATTCCCATTTTGGATGGCTCGAAAACCAATTTATTACAGTACACCGCAAAGTTAATTAAAGGTCCAAAAGATACGTTGACCAGTTTGCCGAATTCTTTTTTAGGCGACATTATTCGCTTACACAAAGGGCAAAAAGTTCGCATCAATTTTTATAACGGCTTATCGCAACCGACGGTGACGCATTGGCACGGTTTGCACGTTCCGCAAATTATGGACGGACACCCCATGTATTCAATCGATCCAGGTGAAGTGCTGGTTTATGAATTTGAAGTATTGAATCGGGCAAATTTAAACATTTATCACCCACATCAACACGGCGTAACAGGCAAACAAGTTTATTTCGGTTTAGCGGGCGCAATTATTATTAACGATGAAGAAGAAGCGAAATTAGATTTACCGTCGGGTGAATTTGAAATTCCGCTGGTGATTCAAGATAAACAATTTGACAGCGATAATCAGCTCGTTTATTCATCAATGATGCACAGCAAAATGACGGGCTTTGTCGGCGATAAAATTTTGGTGAATGGTCATCCAAGTTTTAGTTTAGATGTAGCAAGTCGTGCCTATCGGTTGCGCGTCGTGAATGCGTCAACCTCGCGGATTTACAAATTGGCGTGGGAAGACGGAATGCCTGTTACGGTAATTGGCGTAGATGGTGGTTTGCTTGAACAACCCGAAGTCAAACCGTATGTGATGCTTGCGCCAGGCGAACGTTTGGACGTTTGGGCGGATTTCAGTGGTCGCAACGAAGGCACCTCTGTGACGTTGAAAAGTTTAGCGTTTGCGGGCGTATTACCCAAAATGGGCATGGGCATGCACAAAGGCGTAATTCCAGTCGGCAGTGAATACCCCATTTGCACGATTCGCGTCACGAAAAAAGTCAGTGAAACGCACAAGTTGCCAATGCAATTATCGAAATTCAAACATTATGAAATTAGCGACACAGTAAATCCAACTAAGCCAATTCCTATCGGAATTTCAGAAAAGCCGATGTCAATGTTGCTAAATGGTGCGCCGTATTCGTTCAATAATCCGTTACCTTTTGAGCGTGTTAAAGTTGGTAGCATTCAGTTGATTGAAATTTTCCATGCTCACGGTGAAGGTGGGATGAAAATGGATAACAATTCGAAAATGGACATGAGTGGCGAATCAAAATCAAATGAACACGGCAGCGGTGGCGAAATGAAACACGGCGGCATGGGGAAAATGGGTGGAGGAATGGGCGGCGGCATGATGGACTTATCAATGGCGCATCCGATTCATTTACACGGTCAACAATTTGAAATCGTGAGCCGTAGTTTTAGTGGTGATTCAACAGCTTACGATACGGTGCGTGAAGGTTTCATTGATAGCGGACTGAAAGACGTTGTTCTTGTGATGCCAATGGAACGAGTAAAAATTATTAAACCGTTCCAAGATTTCAAAGGCTTGTTTGTCTATCATTGCCACAACTTAGAACACGAAGATATGGGCATGATGCGTGAATTTTCGGTTGAGTAAGCAGAAAATTTACCTCGATTGTCACTATAACGCCAACTGCGCCAGAAGTTTCTGCGGCGATGTTGGCGTTTTCAATTTTTCAAAATGGCGCGACATAATTCAGGAATTTCAGGTGTTTTTTCAGGTTTGATATTTTTGGGCGATTTTGGATTCAACGCATCAGCTGAAAACCACCACGCCAAATCCTCATCGCAACCATCGCCTGCGGGCAACGATTCTTGATGCTCGCAATTCGGACTGTCTTTTGGGCAACTTAATCGGACGTGAAAATGGTCATCGTGTTTCCACCACGAGCGAATTTTTCGCAACCATGCTCGATTACTCGGCTCGGCGTGTTTGCACAATTCCCGTTTAATCACAGGGTTGACAAAAATACGTTCGACATTTGGCAGCGTTGCAGCCGTTTTCAAAACGTGTTCTTGTGCAAACGTCCATTCTTTTAACGCAATTTTGTCAGCACTTGAAAGCATCGACGTTGCGCTTAATGTTTCACGTTCGTGATCGGTCAACACACTAGCGGTTGAAAGTGAAAACCAAATATCTACATCTAGCCCATTTTGATGACTTCGATGTCCGCTCGGTGTACGTCCGCCGTTAATCTGTCCTAAATCGCCAATCAATAAATGACTTTCGTGCTGTGTTGCAACACTACGCCCTAAATTTTGAATGAAACTAATTAAATTAGGATGCCCGTAAATTCGATTACGCGACAATCGCATCACTTGATAACCCGTGCCATCAATCGGCAATGCTTCCGCGCCACTCAAACAGCCATTTGTATAAGTGCCAATGCTTTGCGTTGTAGCAAAAGAATTGTTTGAAAATAAAACAAACAAAGTGAAAAGAGTAATTTTGAATTTAGCGTTTTGCCACATTTTTCATATCCAATTGAACAGCAATTGCATTTTCAATTTGCTTAATTTCTTCTGGTGAAACATTTCCAATAAATGTACTAAATCGTCGTTTATCTGCCGTCGTTAATTGGTCTGCCATTGCTTTCCCTTGTTTTCCCGCAACCATTACAAATGCTTCGCTTGGATAAAGCCGTGTTGCATTACTCGTGAGTGGCACAACTTGAACACGATTCATCACGGCATTTGCCGCATCATTACTGACAATTATCGCGGGACGTTTTTTACGAATTTCTCCACCTAAAGCAGGTTCAAAATCGACCCACCAAATTTCACCACGCTTCATTGGCAATATCCCCAATCAATCCGTTAGACCATTCAGATGCTTCTTTTTCGCGTTCTGTATCGGCTGCCATAGCACGATAAGCATCCGTTAAACTATCCTTTTCAACATACGGACGCGCTAAATTTTCAATAAATTGGCTGATTTTTTCACGTCCAATCATATTTATTAGTCCGTCATAGACAACTTCATCTAACGTAATTGTCATTGTTTTTTGCATTATTTTTCTCCAAAAAGGCTCGAAAATTGTGAAAAATGGTTTTTAAATTCCATTCCAATTCAAAAAATTCGCCAATAATTGCAAACCCACAGTTTGACTTTTTTCAGGGTGAAATTGCACCGCAAAGACATTGTTTTTCGCCAACGCACAAGCAAACGAATTTGGATAATCACTTGTTCCCATGATAATTTCAGCACTTTGTGGCGCAGCAAAATAACTGTGAACAAAATAAAAACGGCTTTCGTCAGGAATATCGCGCCACAACGGATGCGGATTTTGTTTAACTTGATTCCAGCCCATGTGCGGGACTTTTAAAATTTCGCCGTTTTCATCGTGCAACGGGTCGGCAAATTTCAAAACGTGACCGTCCAAAATCCCTAAACAATCCGTGTGACCATTTTCTTGGCTGTCATTCAACAACGCTTGCATTCCCAAACAAATTCCTAAAAAGGGTTTCGTTTCGGTAACTTGTTTAATGACTGAAATCAAATTCAAATCGTTCAACGCTTTCATACAATCACGCATTGCGCCAACGCCTGGAAAAACCACACGGTCAGCCTTCAAAATCGTTTCAGTATCTGACGTGACAATAACTTCAACGTCTGGCGCGGCATGTTGCAATGCTTTTGAAATTGAATGCAAATTGCCCATGCCGTAATCAATCACTGCAACCGTAAACATTACAAAACTCCTTTTGTTGATGGTGTGATGCCGCGCATTCTTTCGTCGAACGTAATCGCATTTTGCACCGCACGACCGAAGGCTTTAAAAACGGTTTCAGCGATATGATGCGCGTTACCGCCTTTCAAATTATCAACATGTAACGTCACGCTCGCATGATTCACAAAACCTTGGAAAAATTCGCGTAACAAATCCACATCAAAATCACCAATAAATGCGCGATTGAATGTCACGTCATAATACAAACTCGGACGACCTGAAAAATCAATTACCACGCGCGAAAGCGATTCATCAAGCGGAACATAAGCGTGACCGTAACGCGAAATTCCTTTTTTATCGCCCAACGCTTTTGCAAACGCTTGACCGAGAGTAATTCCAACATCTTCAACTGTGTGATGCGCGTCAATATCCAAATCACCTTTTGCGTGAATAGTCATATCAATCATGCCGTGTCGCGCAATTTGATCCAGCATGTGATTCAAAAACGGCACGCCCGTTTGAAAATCGGTTTTGCCTGTACCATCTAAATTTACTGTAACCGTGATTTGCGTTTCGAGCGTATTTCGCTCAATCGTTGCTATGCGTGTCATAATTTTTTGAGTTAGCTTAAAAACAAAAACGCGATAACACCGTTTAAAACAATGTTATCGCTGTATATTGAACAGAGATGGATTAACGTAGTAATTCCAAAACTTCTTCCAATTCACCAATCATTTGATGAATCAATTGTTTTGTGATGGTCGAATCATTTTTCGCATCAGAGCCGACTAAATGTGCTTTTGCACCACCAATCGTATAGCCTTGTTCATAAAGCAACGATCGAATTTGGCGAATAATCAACACATCGTGACGCTGATAATAGCGTCGATTTCCGCGTCGTTTAACGGGCTTAATTTCTGAAAATTCTTGTTCCCAATAACGTAGAACATGGGGTTTTACACCACATAATTCGCTGACTTCGCCAATACTGAAATAGCATTTGGTCGGAATTGTGGGTAATTCGTTGTTGTTACTCGGCTCCAGCATACGCTTCTACTCGTGCTTTAAGTTTTTGACCCGATCTAAATGTCACGACGCGACGTGCTGTAATCGGAATTTCTTTACCCGTTTTGGGATTACGCCCAGGACGACTGGTTTTGTCGCGTAATTCAAATTTACCAAAACCCGATAATTTGACCATTTCACCATGATCTAACGAGTTTTTAATTTCTTCAAAAAACATATCCACAATGTCTTTCGCTTCACGTTTGTTTAAACCTAATTCGTTGAATAAATTTTCAGCGAAATCTGCTTTTGTTAATGCCATATTTAATTTCTCAATTTTGCGTCCGTTTTCACGGCTAAAGTCTCTAGG
>CAZLGN010000089.1:0-7945 GCA_964558865.1 uncultured Methylomagnum sp. | reverse complement strand
ATAAATCCCAATCAAATTGTGTTCCTGTACCGCCTTTTGCATCAGGATGATACGCATCTAAAAGTAGTCCTTTTGCGTCGTGATATTCGGCATTTAATTTGTCGAAATCCAAACCTTTTTTAACGCTCACCGCTTTGATATAACGCTTTCCATAAATACGACAATCGGCGGCAGGTTCGTCACCATGAAATTGTAAATAATCAATTGGCACTTGCGCTAAAACCTCACGAATTACACTTTCTTTTTCATTCACAAATAAACCGACAACGTTGGTAAATGGCGGCAAGGCGTTTGTGATTTCAATCGCTTTTTCGATGGTAACGTGACGCGGACTGTTTTCAAAGAAAACTAAACCAATCGCATCAACGCCTAAATTCGCCGCATAAACAGCAGAATCGACATCGGTAAAACCGCAAATTTTAAGGCGTGTTCTCATTGAATTTATGGGTTAAGAAAAAGAAAAATCATGGCGCGTAGCATACCATAAAAAATTTGTGTCACGGTTCAACAGTTGGCGCAACAACAGGCGTTTTAACAGGTTCGGCATTTGCTTTGTTTAGCATTGGCGAAAGTGTTGGTTCTAAAAATTTCAAGATATGCACGGGCAATGAACTTGTAAAATGATAACTGCCCGCATTGTCGCCCGCGACATAAGCCGTAATCACACCAAAAAATTTATCACCTAAAAAGAAGGTGAACGTCGCAGCACGACTGATAAATTTCGACTCTAGCAATTGTCCATTTGCGCCATGTCTTTCTTTACGATGATCGCCCGTTCCCGTCTTGCCGCCGACAGTTAATGGTTTACCATTCGCATCTTTATAAACGCCGTTCATTGCTACAGCCGTTCCGTTTGCAACAACACCAATCAACGCATTTCGTGCGGCGTGTGCGACTTCGGGTAATAAAACTTGTTGCCCGTTTTCGAGTGTTTTATCTAAAACGGTTTCATACGGTGTCGCCTGTGCATAATGTAAATTTGAAAAGCGCACCGCAGGAAGTTTCACGCCGTTATTGCTGATAATACCAATCAAATCTGCCAATGCCGCTGGTCTATCGCCAGACGCGCCAATCGACGTAGCATAAGACGGTGTCAACGATGCAAATGGATAACCAACACGTTCCCAAGCAGCGTGAATTTGTTTAAACGCATCATCTTCGAGCAACGTCAAAATGCGACGTTGTTGGGCAAAATGATGGGTGTTTTTAAACAACCAACGATACACATCTTGGCGTTGTTCAGCACTCGCGGCAATGACTTCGTCGCGTGTCGCGGTAGGATGTTCTGATAAATAACGCACCATCCATAATTCTAACGGGTGAACTTTGGTGATATAGCCTTGGTCTTGTAAATCGAAATTATCGGGTGTGTATTTGTAAAACAAATTATCGACATTTTCATTCGCCAAAATTTGCGCGGGAATATGCTCTTTGAGATATTCTTCTAATGCGGCGCGGTCACGTTCTGGGTAAATTGCTTCGTAAAGCATCGTTAAACGTGATGGTTTTGGATACACTTTTTGGGTCAGCGTTTCTAAATTATCATCAGTGCTTTTACCTTTATATCGCGCATAAAAACGGCGCAAATAAACCAACCCTTCGCGGTCGGCAAAACGGGCAAGATATTCTGCACGTTTTGAATCATCAGGATTTTCTAACCACCGCGCTATCCCTTCGGGCTTGTACAGATGATGATACGTTAAATCACGCATCATGCGGATGAATGGCAAATTGACTGAATTTCGCAACGCATCACGCACCGACAAAATTCGATAATCGTCACTATCACTAAAGTTATTGAAATGATGAACGCCGCCGCCCGTGTAAAAATACTCGCCTGGACTAGCGGAATACTTGCGCTCTAAGGCTTGATTTAAAATTTCTTCGAGCGTCATTTTGGGACGCGCTTTTAATTGGTCAACCGCCCATATCGATAAAAAATCACGCGGATGTAATGGCACTTTCGCCAATTCTTGCGGCGTTTGTCCTTGATACGTTTGGTAAATTTCTGCAATCAATTCGAGATAATGCACCAAGGTTCGTAATTTCGCTGTCGAACCCAAATCCAATCGAATGCCTTCGTTAATATCGAGCGGTTGATCATAATTATCGGTTTGAACGCGCAACAAATTTCCTCGGTCGCTGCGTTCAAACAATACTAAACTGTAAATAATCGAACTCAATTGATTATTTGGACTGAGCATTCGTTCGCCAATCAATCCCGCAGCGCGTGCATTGACGGGATCACTCAATTTTTTCAATGCCGCCGTGACTTGTTGCTGCATACCAAAATCAATCGTGCTTTTAACCGACAAATCGAGGCGGTCTAAATCGTAGTTCGTTTTGATTCCTAGCATTTTCGCCAATCGAGCGCGAAGCACGTTTTGGGTTTTTTGTTCAGTAACAAACAAATAATGCGAACTGCTTTTTGGTACGCGCTCTACTTTTACCGCTAATGCCGCATCGCGCAACGCAGGTGAAATCACACCTTGCGTTGCCAGCAAGCGCAAGTAACTGTCGGTTAGCGTTTGCAGCGCGTCAAAACCCGAACCAAGTAAATATGTTGGGCGACGTTGTGATAATAAAACGCTTAGAACTTGGCGGTAGGCTTTCGCTTGTTCAACGCTAGGTGTGAGCGTTTGCACAGCTTCGGCAGCGAGAAGTTTGTTCGTTTCTTTGAAATCCGCACCAAACCACGAAACCAACCCATCTCCTAAACCATGCACTTCACCCGATTTTTCCGATGCAGCCAGCGGCATGGTATTTAAATACGCCAACGCGATTTGCTTACGCATTTCGCGCGTGTCAACGCCTAACAAATAAGCACGGATTGATGCACTCGCCATTTGACGAATTTTTTCATAAATAGATTCGGTATAGCCGTTAGGCGAATGACGGTATTTTTCAATCTGTGTCGCAAGTGTGCTACCACCTGGAACATTACCTTCTGCGCCTAATTTCTTCGCCATCATTTGCAACACAGCAAAACCTAGTCGTTCCCATTCGACGGCGGGATTGACGTTTTTACGATTTTCGTTGAGCAATTCACGGTTTTCGATATACAACAGCGTATGCAAAATCACAGGCGGAATAGCATCGAAACTCGGATAACCATAAGTGGGATAAGCCGCCGCAAATAAGGGTTTTTCCGCATTATCAACTAATCGCAAACCTGCTTGGTTTTTTTCGTGGTACAACGGAAATAAACCGTATTCGTCCATCAATTGCGTCATCATCGGTGAAGCCGTTGCTTGCGCCGAAATGCCAAAGCCCACTTTTTGCAAACGATCAATTTGGTCTGAAAGCAAGGTATAACCCAGCCGTTGATCATAGGGGCCATGATTAGGATAACGAATCGAATTACTAGCCTTGTTTTCAAGTTTAAAACTGAGTTGTTGGCTAATTTCGGATAAATAACGCGCTTGATAACGCGACGATTGCACTTCATCCTTGACTAATTTAACAATAACGGACGTAACGACAACCGAGCCGATAACGGTGTAAGCAAGCAAAAGACGGGAAAATACGCGCGATTTTTTTTTCATGCGCTAAAGCAAATGAAGGACGAAAGAGCGGTCGAAAAATGTATTGAGCATGAGATTAGACAATTTGTAATCAAAATAGTGAGTTAAAAAAGCGTTTAGGCAATTAGGATTTAGAAATACGACTGGCGATAATTATAACCATTGAATGCTGATAATGGTAATGCAATGCGAAGTTGTAATGTAGAAATCCGCTATAATCGAACAAGAAAAATAATTGGAGAAATAAATAATGGACAAATTAACCAGCATGAAAGTGTTTGAGCGCGTGGCGAAAGCGGGCAGTTTTGTAGGCGGCGCACGCGAATTGGATATTTCACGCGCAATGGCGACGAAACATATTATGTTTTTAGAAGCTGAATTGCGGACTCGGTTATTTAATCGCACCACGCGCAGTTTAAGTTTGACCGATATGGGCGTTTCATATTTAGAACGCTGTTCGCAGGTTTTGCTTGATATTGAAGACATGGAGTCCGCGATTACGCATTTACAAACTGAACCACGCGGCACTTTAAAAATCAGTGCGCCGCCCGTCATTGGGGCGACGCATATTACTCGCGCTGTGGCGGAATTTTTGAAAAATTATCCCGATTTAAATGTTGAAATGATTTTGCAAAGCAGTCACGCAGATTTAATCGATGACGGAATTGATATTGCCATTTATTTGGGCGATTTGGACGACACGAGCATGGTGGCGCGAAAATTAGCCAGTTCATCAATGATTGTATGTGGTTCACCAGAGTATTTAGAAAAATACGGTGTGCCGAAAACGCCAGAAGATTTGCTCAATCACAGTTGCTTGGTGAATTGGGCGAGTGCGCCGCAAGATAAATGGAAATTTAAGACCGAAACGGGTTTTACCACTATAAATGTATCGGGAAGAATGCAATCAAATGTTGCGGAAGCGAATCGCGTCGCGGCATTGAACGGTTTGGGATTGGTTGTTTTAGCAACTTACGTTGTGCGGCGGGATATTGAAAAAGGGAAATTGAAAACCGTGTTGGAAAATTATGCGTTGCCGCCACTCGATATTCACGCCGTTTATCCGCATCGCAAATATCTATCCGCAAAAGTGCGTTGTTTTTTGGACTTTTTACAGCAATGGCTCGAACCGCGTGTTTCAATTTCTTGGACGCGAGAAATGCAATCGAACTAAAAAATCCCCGCTTTCCAAATTTGAAATTTGTTATTTTGTGCGACTAACTTCACGTTTGATTTGCCAAAAAGTTTTACTAGCGAGATGCCGTAATTCAAATGGCGGTTGCCAATCACCCACAATTCGCCGTTGTTTCGTAATATGTTTTTGGCTTGCTTAAACATGGTTTGAGCAATGAAATCGCCAATAACGTGCTGTTGATGAAAGGGCGGGTTGCATAAAACTAAGTCCACCGAATTGACGGCAAACTCCGTTAAACAATCGCCGATGTGAAATTGCGCGATTCGATGTTTAAACGCCCGTTCAAAATTTTCTCGTGCCGATGCAATTGCCATAAACGACTCATCAACAAAATGGATTTGTGCCGCTGAATTTTTTTCTGCGGCAATTAAACCCACAATTCCATTCCCGCATCCTAAATCTACAATGTCATGAAATTTTTCGGATTGTGGTAAATGTTCCAGAAAAAACCGCGTGCCAATATCCAATTTTTCACGCGAAAAAACATTCGCGTGATTACAAATTTCGTAATGCGTATTTTCCAAAATATAACGAATGGGATATGGATTTTGTGGTGCGGGCAAATTAGAATTAAAGGTGGTGAAAATCAACCGCGCTTTTTTCTGCGCTAACGAAGTTTGCGTTTCACCGATAATTCGCGCCAACAAATTCCAAACGCTCGGCGTGAAAATTTTCACCATTCCCGCGACAATAATTTGCGTACTTTCAGAAATACTCGAATGTAATTGCAGCAATTGAAATTCCAACAACGCCAAAGTTTTCGGGACTTTAATCACCACTAAATCTAAATCAAGCGGCAACGGTTCTAAACTGTTAATCAACGTCACCATATTTTCAGGTAAATAATTTGTGGCTAAATTGAGGCGCGTGGCTTGTTGTGAAAGATAGGAATCAGACAGTGCGTGCGGTTGAAATGAATTTAAACCTACCGCTAATGCGCCAAAACTGTCATTCAAAATTAAAATTTTTGCCGTTTGTGGCAAATTCAAATTGGCAATGTATTCTAAAACGTATTCGTCCGCCGCATCCCAAGCGCGTAGCGATTCGTGAACATTTTGAGGCAAACGTTGTAACGTAAATTCGCCTTGTGAACTACAAAATTTTTCAATCATTCTCTTCGCTCACTAATAACGTTTCAGAAAAATAAGTAAAACGTCCTTTGCCGTTATCTTTCGCGTGATAAAGCGCGGTGTCGGCTTTATCAATCAACACGTCACCGTCATCGCCATGTAAAGGATAAAAAGCAATGCCGATACTCGTGCCGATTTGTACATTGTCGCTTTGTGATAGTGAAAATGGGTGTGTTAGCGATTCTATTAAACTGTTAGCTAATTTTTCACTGTCATTAGGCGAGTGAATATCATCAAGTAGCACCACAAATTCATCACCGCCCAAACGCGCCACCGTATCGACTTCACGCAAACACGCTTTAATGCGTTTCGCGACTTGTTTCAATAATTCATCGCCCGCTGCGTGTCCAAAATTATCGTTCACCGCTTTGAATTTATCTAAATCCAGCATTAGCACTGCCATTAAGTGACCTGTGCGACGGTTACTTTCGATGCCGTGTTTTATTCGATCGTGCAATAATCTTCGGTTAGGTAATTGCGTCAATGGATCATAAAACGCTAATTTTTTAATGGTTTCTTCATTCATTTTTCGCTCGGTAATGTCAATGAGTGTTGAAACGTAATTGGTTAATACACCGTGATTTTTCACCGCTGTGATGGTGAGATGTTGTGGATAAATTTGTTCGTTTTTACGTTTATTCCAAATTTCACCCTGCCAATTTCCTTCATTTAAAAGCGCGTTCCACATTGCCGCATAAAATGCTTCATCATGCTGTCCAGATTGCAAAATGCGTGGCGTTTGTCCAATAACTTCTTCGCTGCTGTAGCCCGTAATTTCACTAAATGCGCCATTCACATTCAAAATCACATTGTTTGCATCGGTAATCATGATGCCTTCTTGCGTTTGAAAGGCGGCTGCGGCAATGCGTAAATCTTCTTCAACTTGTTTTTGTTTGCCAACATATTTTTCGCTGCACATAAGCAAAAAACCAAACGCGGTAAAGCTAATCACAATATGAAACATTAAATACGACACGCTTTGCATCATATTGAAAGCAAAAATATCTTGCGTTGGAAACAGCAAAAAATACACGATGCGTCCCAATAATACCGCCGCACACAAAATAAAAATGTAGCCAAGCATTTTGTGGCTAGTAGGAATGTTTTTGTTGGAATTAAAACGTTTTGAAAGCAATAAATAGCTCGTTGAGGCGACGAAAATAAAACTAAAAAATGCCGTTACCACAACGCGCAAATTGATATTTATATGCACCAAATCAAAATACAGCAAGCATCCAAAATCAAGCAAAACGGCATAATACGTCCAGTTTATGTTGAGTTTTACATTTTTAAATTCAACCAATGCTTGATAATAAAAAGCCAGCGATAACACAAGAATGGTGGTTCCAATCGGCGCAATTGAAATCCATTCAGGCAAAATTTTTGTTATTCCAAGCAACGTCCAACCCAAACATTGAAAAAATAATCCCGCTGTCCAACGTTTGATTCCTTTAATTTCGCCCAAATGCCCAAGCGCAACAAAAAACAAACTCAATCCCATCAAAAATGAACTGGTAATGTTAAAAATCACTGCGCTAAAAATATCTATGTGCATAATGGCAACTCTGTCTAAATCCTTTCAACTATAACAGGCGATTAAGCCATGATTACCGCTTTTTTCAGGTGGTCGCATTTTCTGCGTACATTTTGCAGATATTTATTTTAAAAAATCTTCTGAAAAATAAGCAAAGCAATTTCGTCCGTTATCTTTTGCGTGATAAAGGGCAATATCGGCATGATCAATTAGCGTTTCTACGTTGTAACCGTACATTGGATGTACACACAGCGTGATTCCAATACTTACGCTAATGTTCACTTCTTCACCTTTAGGCAATTTGAAAGGCTGACTTAATGTGTAAATAATCGCATTGGCAATGTCTTCAATATCATTGAGTGCATTCACTTCTTCAAGTACCACCACAAATTCATCGCCGCCTAAACGTGCCACCATGTCTTTTTCAGGCAAACAGATTTTAATTCGCAGCGCGACTTGTTTGAGCAAATCATCGCCAGTCTTATGACCAAACGCATCGTTGACAGCTAGAAGTTACGCATTGACGACAGGCGTAAAATGTGGGTTCAAATTATTTGTGGCG
>CAZLGN010000088.1:0-8003 GCA_964558865.1 uncultured Methylomagnum sp. | reverse complement strand
ATATGTCCTCAAAAAAGTTGCGGTTTTGTAGAAACGGTTGAAACAGACGAGGCAGAGTAGGAATTTGCAGCGTAATCACGGCGCGATGCCGTGATTACGTTAAGTTGATTTAACCTGCTTTTAATTTGTTCACGATAGTGGCGATTAAATTATCTGGTTTGAATGGTTTCACGATGTAAGACGTGATACCTTCCGAAATCGCCTCTTTTACTTTTTCACCATCTGAAGAAGAAGTCAGCATAATCCAAGGTGGCGTTGCCAATTTGTCATCCGCTTTAACAGCTTGATACAATTCGATACCGCTCATACCAGGCATGTTCCAATCGCAGATACAAACGTTAATTTTCACTTTTGCCATCATCATCAACGCTTCACGACCACCAGGAACGTCAAAAACGTGTGCGAAACCCGCTTCGCGTAAAATCGCTTTAGTCAGCGTACGCATTGAAGCGGCATCATCAACAATTAGAATCTTTTTTTGCAAATAATCTGCTGGTATATCCATTTTTTTTCCTAAGGGCTGTATAGTTTTAATTTAATTTCACGGTATCATCGCACCATTGCTCACTAGCATTTTACAATATCCAAAACAAACCGACAAATTGATTGTAAAACTAAAAACGATAATTGCTTTGCTAATCTAACACATTAAGAGCCAATCAACTTTTTAACCCATCCATTTTTAAAAATCTATGCTGAGAATTACTGAACTAAAACTCCCGCTCAATCATTCTGAAAGTGATTTTCAATTTGCCATTTTATGTCGGCTGCAAATCAATTTAGATGAATTGCTGTGCTATCACATTTTTCGTCAAAGTCATGACGCGCGAAAACGGGATGCCATTCAAATGGTCTATACCGTTGATATTGAAGTAAGAAATGAAGTCGAAATTTTAGAAAAATTTGCAGATGATATTCACATTAACCTCTCTCCCGAAACAGAATATCGTTTAATTTCAAACGCCTTGCCTGCCAATAAAATTCGCCCAATCATTATTGGTTCTGGGCCTTGTGGATTGTTGGCAACGTTGATTTTGGCACAAATGGGTTTTAAACCGATTATGTTGGAACGTGGTAAATCTGTCCGCGAACGCACCAAAGACACATTTGGATTATGGCGCAAACGTGAATTTAATGCTGAATCCAATGTTCAATTTGGTGAAGGCGGTGCGGGGACGTTCTCCGATGGCAAACTTTATACTCAAATCAAAGACCCCAATTATTACGGGCGAAAAGTTTTACAAGAATTCGTCAAAGCAGGCGCACCGCCTGAAATTTTATATTTAGGCAAACCGCATATCGGCACATTTCGATTAGTCTCGATGGTCGAACAAATTCGCGCCACAATTGAATCGTTAGGCGGTGAAATTCGGTTTGAAAGTCGCGTCGATGAATTACTAATCGAAAACGGTCAAATACAAGGCGTGCAATTCGCAAACGGTGAAACGCTTGAAAGTTCGCACGTTGTATTAGCGATTGGTCACAGCGCACGCGATACGTTTTCAATGTTGCATCGCAATGGCGTTTATATGGAAGCGAAACCTTTTTCGATGGGATTTCGCATTGAGCATCCGCAATCGTTAATTGATCAATGCCGTTTTGGAAATAGCGCGGGACATCCGTTATTGGGTGCGGCAGATTATAAACTCGTGCATCACTGTAAAAATGGACGTTCGGTCTATAGTTTTTGTATGTGTCCAGGTGGAACAGTCGTCGCTGCAACGTCGGAAGAAGGTCATGTTGTGACCAACGGCATGAGCCAGTATTCGCGCAACGAACGGAATGCAAATAGCGCAATCGTGGTCGGCATTACGCCTGAAATTGATTACCCCGAACACGTTTTAGCAGGAGTCGATTTGCAACGGCATTGGGAACGGCAGGCATTTTTGTTAGGTGGCGAAAATTATTCTGCCCCCGCGCAATTGGTCGGCGATTTTTTGGCGCAACAACCCTCTACAAAATTCGGAATCGTGCAACCGTCTTACACGCCGTCGGTGAAATTAGGAGATTTAAGTGGCGCGTTGCCTGATTATGCGATTGCGGCGATTCGTGAAGCTTTACCTATGTTTGATAAAAAAGTAAAAGGTTTTGCGATGTACGACGCGCTTTTGACTGGCGTTGAAACACGCACTTCGTCGCCAATTCGGATTAAACGCAATGAACAATTTCAAAGTTTAAATACCATCGGATTATATCCCGCTGGCGAAGGCGCGGGGTATGCGGGCGGTATTTTATCTGCGGCAATCGACGGCATTAAAGTCGCCGAAGCTGTGGCGCGAGCCATTCAAGGTTAGGAGTTAAAAATGTCAGCAGCTTGGGCAGGTGGCACGGATGCCATCATTGAACGAATGGACAAAATGACCGAACTTTTTATCAAAGAAACCCGCGAAGCCATGTATCACGGCGAATCGGCGTTATTTTGCGAAGAGTGCGGCGAAAAAATTCCCGAAAAACGCCGTAAAGCAATTGCGTGCAAAACGTGTTTAGCGTGTCAAACCACGTTAGAACGAAAATAATTCAACATTGGAAAATTACAAAATGCAAAATTTCACTCCTTATTCCGCCTTTTTAGGCGGCAGTTTAATCGGCTTATCTGCCGCGTTATTGATGTACTTCAATGGGCGCGTCGCAGGGATTTCAGGCATGATTGCTGGTGCATTCGAGATAAAAGACAGCGAGAAACATTGGCGATGGTTTTTCTTAGGCGGATTGATTTTAGCCGCTGTGATTTTCAATTTATTCATGCCGCACGCGCCAGCGACGTATTCACGTTCAACATTGTTGTTGATAATTTCGGGCGTTTTGGTGGGTTACGGTACTCGTTTAGGTAACGGTTGCACTAGCGGTCACGCGGTTTGCGGCATGGCAAGACTTTCGATTCGTTCAATCGCGGCAACCGTTACGTTTATGTCTGTGGCAATGTTGACAGTCTTTGTCACGCGCCACTTATTCGGGAATTGACCTAATAACCGATATAAAATTCTGCGTCCGCGACTAATTTTCTGTAATCAGCAATGGCGTTTTGTTGTGCTGCTCCGAGTAAATCAAAATAAACGTTATCAACAAAACAGCGCGGCGGTTGAGGCAAACCCAAACCCAAACACCGCGCGTGTTCAAAGTACGCGCCACCGATTTCAACCGCATAATCCCATTCACAGATTTGATCTTTCATAACTTCACCTCTTCCGTATTGGAAAATTTCACTGGAATAATCGCACCGTCCATACAAAATAGCGGATTTTATTCATCGATTAAACTAAGCTGTATCGTCAATTACGACTAAAACATAAATCGAGCAATCAAAACATTATTTATCGATATATTGCTATTTTTTTAATTTAAAAACAAATTGTTATAAAACTCCCTTAATGTTATTCAGTAATATATGAATTACTTTTAACACGCATTGGAATAAGAAATAGTGCAAACTCGAATAGGCTTTTATTTTTTAGGTGGCGTACTCTAATAGCCAGTTTGGAATCAGTTGGTTTTATTTTAATTTTGTTTTTTAGGGGGCGTTATGATTTTGTACAATGGCACGGAATATCAAGACGAAGACTCAATCGATTGGCAAACCGCGATGGGCGTTGATGGAAATTATTTTGGTTTGGCGAAACGTTTGGGTTTGCCATCTCCGCCCGCGTGTTTTGTGTTTTTAGACGACGATTTAAAGACAAGTAAGCAACATTTGATTTGTGGATGGTATGACGCATTACTTAATTCTGCAAAGCTGGATAAGATTTTGTTGAGAGGTGACGTATCGTATGAATCCCTTACATATTCGTAAATTTATTATAGGACTTAATTCTGTTGCAAATGAACATCAGAATTGGGTGGCAGTTGCACTAGGTGAGCGGGATTTGAGAGCAATGCCCCGTCACGATTTGAAACGGTTGGATTGTATTTTTAACTTGGACGCACACAAGATATGCAAGTTCGGGAGATGGTTTCGAACACATCGTCAAACATTCGATTATTTGGATGAAGATAGAACGCGGGAGTTGAAGATTGACCACTATCACATGCACGAAGCAGCGCGAATTTATTATAGTAACGTTGAGAAGAATCGGGCGTGGTTCAGCCAATTGGTAAGTAGACAATCTGATGTCGTTGATCATCTTACCTATTTCAAATCTAAGAGCGTTAGCTTATTGAAATTAACGCTTCCTTTTCATTTTCATTAAAGATTTGAGTCTGTATTTTTAGCTTTCTCCTACCTGACCGTGTTGATTTTTGACACGGTTTTTTTTGTAAAAAACTAATTGATGCTGAAATGACTTAAAACGATTAACTGACGATATTCTTTTGGCGGCATTCCAAAATAATTTCGAAACGTATTCGAAAATGTTGTAACCGACGTATAACCGACGCTTTCTGCGACTTGGCTAATTTCAATTTCAGTTTTTAACAACAAATTACACGCCTTTTCCATGCGCTTTTCTTGTAGCCAATGTTGAATATATTTCCCTGTTATTCGATTAAAATCTTCTGAAAGTTGACGAGCGTGCGTACCGATTTTATGCGCTACGTCATTGACAGATAGAATTGCAGTTAAATCCTCTAAATAAATTGTTTGAGCTTTGTGTACTCGCAATTCCGCGCGAGTGATGATTTCGGTAGGATCTGAATCATTGATTGCGCCCTTTTCGTTGTTTCGATAATGACGATGCAACTCAATATGCGTCCGTATTCGCGCAATAAGTTCTTCGGGATAGTAAGGTTTTGTAATGTAATCGCAGGCACCGATTTTCAAGCCTTCAACTTTGTTTTCAATGGATTCCATTGCCGTGAGAAAGATAATAGGAATATGCGTTGTTTGCGCTTCATTTTTTAATAATCGGCAAACTTTCAAACCGTCCATATCTGGCATGAGACGATCTAATAAAATTAAGGCAGGATGAACAATGCAAGCGGTATTAAATCCGTCATGACCATTCAAACTGAATATGACATTAAAATTTTGATTGTGTAACGCGCTACCTAAGGTGTTAACGTCGCTGGGATTATCATCAATAACGAGTATGGTATCCATAGTGATTTATGCCTATTTTGGTAATCTATCTTAGTTTGTAATCGCTACAAAGTGATGACCTGTCATTGTGAAGTAAGAGGAATTGAAAGACCATCAAGTCTCACTTATCATTTCACCCATCAGACATTTAGATTTTAAAGTTAATTCAATTGAAGGCGTTTTAACCTAACGTAATTATTAGTGATTACTGCGTAAACACCAAAATCGGTGATTTTGGTATGTATTTTTTCCTATGAATTTCAAAGTTGTGATGAATTCGGATAGAATCCGCGCCTATTCAAAAATTCTAAAACCTTTACAAGGAGAGAGTGCATTGAGCATTTTAACAATTCTCGAATTTCCAGATGAGCGGTTGCGTAAAATTGCTACGCCCGTCAAAAACATAGACAACAGCCTTCAAATTCTTATCGATAATATGCTTGAAACCATGTATCACGCTGGTGGAATTGGTTTGGCGGCGACACAAGTGAATGTGCATTTGCGGCTTTTGGTTATCGATAGCAGCGAAGAAAAAAACGCGCCTTTGTGTCTTATAAATCCTGAAGTTATTAGCAAAGATGGCGAATTCGAATATAAAGAAGGCTGTTTGTCGGTGCCAGAAAGTTATGAAAAAATCATTCGACCAGGTCACATTGTTGTTAAAGGCTTAGACCGAAATGGTGAAAAAATCGAAATTGAAGCTAACGATTTACTTTCAACCTGCATTCAACATGAAATCGACCATTTGAACGGTAAATTATTTGTGGACTATTTGTCGCCGTTGAAACGCCAACGCATTAAAACGAAGTTGGAAAAAATGCACCGATTAGAAGGCAAAAAATGAGAATAATTTTTGCGGGAACGCCTGAATTCGCTGTGCCAAGTTTGCAAAAGTTGATGGATTTAGGACACGACATTTGTGCAGTTTATACCCAACCTGATAGACCAGCGGGACGCGGTCAACATTTGCAACCACCGCCTGTGAAAGTATTGGCATTGGGGCATAACATTCCTGTTTTACAACCGTTAAGTTTGAAAACTGAGGACGAATTTCAAATATTTCAAAATTTCAATGCCGATTTGATGGTTGTTGTCGCTTACGGAATGATTTTGCCACAAACGGTTTTAGACGCGCCACGTTTAGGTTGTATCAATGGTCACGGTTCGTTATTACCGCGTTGGCGCGGCGCAGCACCGATTCAACGTGCGGTGATTGAAGGCGACCACGAAACAGGCGTAACGATTATGCAAATTGTGAAAAAGTTAGACGCGGGTGATATGTTGCACAAAGAAATTTATGCGATTAAATCCACCGACACATCGGCGATTGTTCACGATGAATTGTCGAAACTTGGCGCGATAGGTTTAGAAAAAGTGTTGTTACAAATCGAAAATGGTACGTTACACGCTGAACCGCAGGACGAAAATTTGGTAACGTATGCCACGAAATTGACTAAAGAAGAAGCGTTGATCGATTGGACACAAACTGCTGAAAAGTTAGTGCGAAAAATTCACGGTTTAAATCCTTGGCCCGTCGCGCATACGATTTACAACGGGCTGATAATGAAAATTTGGAACGCAGAAGTTTTACAAGAATCAACCGACTTTTCAGCAGGACAAGCGCGTTGCACGCATAAAAATTTAGACATTGCGACGGGCGAAGGTTTTGTGCGAATTCATGAATTGCAGTTGCCAAATGGCAAACGAATGAGCGCGTCTGCATTTTTAGCTGCCCACGATTTGAACGGTGCGACGCTTGGCTGAAAGTGTGATTATTTTTACCCGCAGTTACTTACCCGCAATCGCCTTGTGATACAATCCGCCGCAATCAAATCAAGCCCTCTTTTCGTTTTAATCATCAGAATTGTGTCTATGAAATTAAAAAAACTTTCTCGTCTCATTTTACTTTGTTTAGCTGTTTCACCAATTGTTCACGCCGATGAAGAGTTTGTTGTTCGAGATATTAAAGTCAAAGGTTTGCAGCGCATTTCAGAAGGCACTGTTTATAACTATTTGCCCGTTACTGTTGGCGAACGCTTTTCATTAGACAATACGGCACCCGCCATTAAATCGCTTTTCAAAACAGGTTTTTTCAAAGATATTTCTGTTGAGCGTGATGGTTCGACTTTGGTTGTAAATGTCGTTGAACGTCCGTCTATTGCAAAAATTATTTTTGAGGGCAACAAAGATTTAAGCAAAGATGATTTAGAAAAAGCTCTCAAAAAAATTGGTTTGTCGGAAGGAAAAACGTTCGACCGCCAATTACTGGACAAGGTTGAACAAGAGTTAAATCGCCAATATCTCAGCCACGGCAAATACGGTTTAACGATTAAAACTGATGTGACCGATTTAACGCGCAATCGTGTCGCAATTTTTATCAAAATTTCCGAAGGGCGCGTCGCCAAAATCAAAGAAATTAACATTGTCGGCAACAACGTCTTTGATGAAGCCGAATTACTGAAAAAAATCGAATTAAATACCTCTAATTTATTGTCGTTTTACACCAAAGATGACCAATACTCGAAACAAAAACTCGGCGCGGATTTAGAAACATTACGTTCTTATTATTTGGATCGCGGTTATATCAATTTCAACATTGAATCCACGCAAGTTGCGATTACACCTGATAAAAAAGATATTTACGTCACGATTAACATCAAAGAAGGCGACGTTTATAAACTCGAAAAAGTGAAACTTGCGGGCAATTTAGTTGTTCCAGCTGACGATTTAATTAAACTCATGAAAGTCGGGCCTGGCGAAATATTTTCACGCAAAAGCGCGACGGAAACCTCGAAAGCCATTTCTGATCGTTTGGGCGACGACGGTTATGCGTTTGCCAACGTCAATATGGTACCTGAAATTCATGAAGCCACAAAAACCGTAGACATGACGTTTTTCGTAGACCCTGCAAAACGGGTTTCAGTGCGTCGTATTAACATCAAAGGCAACACCAAAACCCGTGACGAAGTGTTACGCCGTGAAATGCGTCAAA
>CAZLGN010000087.1:0-8159 GCA_964558865.1 uncultured Methylomagnum sp. | reverse complement strand
TTTTGTATTTATTTGGCGCATCGCCCGCGATTTGTAAAAACTTTTTCAAAAGTCGCCCGTCGTTAATGGCGCAATTTGAAGAATTCGACAATGGCACGCTTTATCATCCTTACGCCACGTCATTGCGAATGAGCGACATTGGTTACAAAAGTAAAAATCAGGCGAATTTAGCCGTCGATTACAACTCGTTGAATGGTTACGTTGAAAGTTTGAGCGAGGCAATTAGCACACCTTATGCGGATTATGAAAAAATTGGCGTTTGTGTTGAGGGTGAATATAAACAATTGAACGCTAATGTATTGCAAATCGAAAACGAGTTTTACAGCATCATGCGCCCCAAACAAATTGCTTTGTCGGGCGAAAAACCGACTTCTGCTTTGCGGCGTGGTGGCGTGGAATATGTCGAAATGCGGGCGTTAGATTTAAATCCTTTTCACCCGCTCGGCATTGATGAACCGACCGCACGATTTATTGAAGCGTTATTATTGACCTGTTTATTGACCGATAGCCCTGAAATTAACGCTGACGAGTTGCGGGTAAATAATTCTAATCAGTTAATCGTGGCGAATAGCGGACGCAAACCGAATGTGGAACTTGTTAAAAATGGCGCAGCGATAACGTTGATAACGTTGCAAAATTGGGCGCGTGAGATTTTGGATTCAATGCAACCAATTTGTGAAGCGTTGGATTCAACTGAAAACGTTCGACCTTATTCCGAATCATTAAAATTGCAACGTGAATTGGTTGAAAATTCGGATTTAACACCATCAGCAAAAGTGTTGGCAGCAATGCGTGAAAATAAAAAACCGTTTGCCTGTTTTGCCGTTCAGCAATCAGCAGAATTGGCTAAAAATTTTGCGACGCAATCGTTAGATGAAACAACACGACAAGCATTTATAAAATTGGCGGCAGAATCACACGCAAAACAAGCCGAAATTGAAGCCGCGTCATCTGTGCCATTTGAGCAATTTTTGGAACAGTATTTTTCTTCACATTAACTTATTAAGGGGTTTTATGTTCACAGGAATTATTTTAGCGGTTGGAAAAATCACCGCGATTACACCACGCGGCGGCGATGTGCGTTTGAGTATTCACACTGGAAAATTGTCACTCACTGACGCAAATTTGGGCGATAGCATTGCGGTGAATGGAGTTTGCTTAACGGCGATTGAGTTGGGACACAATTATTTTGTCGCCGACGTATCAAATGAAACGTTGTCACACACTTGTTTAGCGCACGCACAAATCGGAACGTTTGTTAATTTGGAACTCGCATTAACACCGACGACACGTTTAGGCGGTCACATTGTTAGCGGTCACGTTGATGGTGTGGGTACAATTATCGATAAAAAAGCAGACGGACGTTCGATTCGTTTTACCGTACAAGCTCCTGATGAATTGGCGAAATACATTGCTCAAAAAGGCTCAATTTGCATTAACGGTATCAGTTTGACGGTGAATAATGTGAATGGCGCGAATTTTGGCATTAACATTGTGCCGCATACGTTGAAAGAAACAACGTTGAACGATGCCGTTGTTGGCACAAAAGTAAATTTAGAAGTCGATGTTTTAGCGCGTTATATGGAACGTCTAATGAAAGGCGAATCTGCTGCAAAACCCTATTCAGCGGTCACAATGGAACTTTTACAAAATAGCGGGTTTTTAGCAAGCTAAACGCTATTTTTGTACTGTGGAATTCGACTCAATATCGCCACTAATTCTGATTGGCGGTGCGTCCCCGTTTTAGTAAATAAATGTTTCAATTGCGTCCGAACGGTATTCATCGTCACGCCCGCCATCAGCGCATAATTTTCCAATGATTTTCCTTCTAATAACGCCACTGCAACCCGCAATTCGGCGGGTGATAAATCATAAAGTTGTTTTAAAAATTGGAGTTGCGGCAATGATTTTCCCCTTTCTGTGATTAACACTAACGCTAATGGAATTTGCCAATCTTGATTAAACTTGGAAGCAGCGGGCAATGGCGTTATAAAAACTTGTTTTGCGTCACTATTTTTCAAAAACATCGCGCCACCCACGGCAGGATAAGTCGTTGCCGCCATGATTAAACCCAAAAATTGATTTTTATCTGTAGAATGCGAGGCGACTAAACAACCAGCTTTGCTACTCAAACCACTTACGCTGCTATTCAACAAATTTTCCGCGCTAATGTTTAAATGCAAAATCTTCCCTGAGCTATTAACAATAAACATTGCTAACGCTAACGCATCAATTGCCATTGCGCCTAATTCGGCTTTGGTTTGAAGATTTAATGTCTGTTTTTGCAACCGTAACGCCCGCTGAATATGACCATTAAGGTGTTGTGCGGCAAGTTGTTCCGCTTCGTCAAAATGCGGTTGTCCTACCGCTCGTAAAATTTGCAATGTTGTTCGATCATGCGGATTATCATCAATCGCACCAATCATGGTGTATCGAATACCGTGATATAAACTAAAATCTTGAAAAAATTCGTTGTGATCGAAAAATTTTTGACTGAAAAAATGATGACAACATTGCCAATCATTGACCGCGCCTTCAGTTATCATCGTTTTTCGTGGATCGATATAATAAAAATGCTGTATGTATCGATCCACACTATCTTGACTAAGCGATACGCCACTAAAAACATCATGTGTTGGGGAATTCGTTTTTTTATCCAACGTCAATAAATGCGCCTCGACACCACCAAGATATTTTCCACAAAGTCTGACCGCTTCTTGCCAATGACTTGAATCTAACGCTGTTTCGTACAGCGTATTGATTAGGCAATCCAAATTTTTATCGTTTGTCACAATCGCACCATTTTGATTTACGAATTATCACCTATTTGAGTGATTACAAGTATATACCGCTTTGACATAATTCCTGCACTCGCAAAAATACTGATTCACTATGCGATTAAAAATAACTTTCTCCTTTCAATGTTTTTAATGAAATGGCATTTGTTACGATAAATGGGACGTAATGACTGCTTTTAAAATAATTGAAATCGAGAAAGTTATTTTTGACCACGTCCGTAACAAAATAAATTCGGACAGTTTCTAACATTCGTTAAAACACGCCGATTTCAAAAGTTGATTTTTGCGTATGATATAGTGGCGAAAATTTCATGATTCATACGGATTACACACTATGTCTACACCTCTTTGGAAAAGTTATCTCACCCTTTGCAAACCCAACGTAGTTGCGGAAATGTTATTTACCGCGATTGTTGGAATGTTGCTCGCAACACCTGCTTTACCGCCACTAGATTTACTGTTTTACAGTTTAGTTGGAATTGGCTTTGCCTCAGCATCTGCCGCTGCAATCAATCATTTTATCGACCGTAAAGCAGATGCCGAAATGCGCCGTACTGAAAACCGCCCTTTACCACAAGGTGAATTAAGCGCAACCAATGTTTTAAGTTTTGCCGCCATTTTAGGCATTTCAGCCATGCTTTTGCTGATTGTGAAAGTGAATATGCTGACAGCCGTATTAACATTTTTATCGTTATTCGGTTACGCGATTGTCTATACCTGCTATTTAAAACGCGCCTCACCTCAAAACATTGTCATTGGCGGATTATTTGGTTCAACGCCACCATTACTCGGTTGGTGTGCGATGACGGGCGAAGTTCATCCTTACGCTTTATTACTCGCATTGATTATTTTTGTGTGGACACCGCCGCATTTTTGGGCGTTAGCGATTGCTCGCCAAGAAGAATATGCCAAAGTAAATATCCCAATGTTGCCCGTCACACATGGTGCCGATTACACGCGCTTACAGATTTTACTTTATACAATTTTGTTGTTTGTTGTGACGATGTTGCCGTATTTAACAGGTATGAATGGACTAATTTATTTAGGTATCACGTTGATTTTGAACATTGTATTTTTGTATTACGTTGTTCGCATGATGCGAACAAAAGATAACAAAACCGCGATGCGAACATTTTGGTATTCGATTGTGTATATCACTATTATTTTTGCCGCATTATTACTTGATCATTATTTGAGATTCACGTTATGACTTTTACTCACCACGAACACACACCGTCAGAAGAACATCCATTCGCAGAAATTGTCCGTATTTTAGGCAAAGGCAAAAAAGGTTCACGCCCTCTCACGCAAGAAGAAGCCTATCGCGCCATGAAAATGATTTTGGCGGACGAAGTTTTGCCTATTCAATTAGGCGCGTTTTTAATGTTGATGCGGGTAAAAGAAGAAACAGCTGAAGAATTAGCGGGTTTTGCTCAAGCGTCTCGTGATTTTTTTCAATTTCCACACGATGTTCAGGTTGATTTAGATTGGTCGTCTTACGCGGGAAAACGCCGCCATTTGCCGTGGTTTTTATTATCTGCATTGTTGCTGGTTGAAAATGGCATTACGATTTTTATGCACGGTGCCGAAGGGCATTCACCCGACAGAATTTATACTGAAAACGTGTTGCATCATTTAGGTTTAAAAGCCGCAACGACGATTGAAGACGCACAACACCAGTTACAAGCGCAACGCTTTAGTTATTTGTCTCTCGCGCATTTTTGCCCGAAATTGCACGACATTATTCAATTGCGTCCAATTTTAGGATTGCGTTCGCCCGTTCATACGTTGGTGCGGTTGCTTAATCCCTTTGATGCGACTCACAGTATTCAAGGCATTTTTCACCCTAGTTATCGCGCTGTGCATCAACACGCGGCAATGCTTTTGAATCAGCCACACATGGCGGTTTTAAAAGGTGAAGGCGGTGAAACTGAACGAAATCCTGACGTAGAATGTTTGGTTCAAAGCGTTCATAACGGCGAATTAAGTGATGAAACATGGGACGCATTATTTACGCATCGACATATTAAAGCGGAAAATTTGAATCCTGAACAATTAGCCTCTGTGTGGCGCGGTGAAATTGAAAATGAATTTGCCGAGGCTAGCATAATCGGGACGGTAGCTGTCGCCTTAAAATTATTAAGCAAAGCCGAAACGAAAGAAGCCGCACATGATTTAGCAACGCAGTTTTGGGCAAATCGTTCTGCCAAAATTTAAAAAATGATTTCATTCACTGTTTTACGACACAAAAATTTTACCTTTTTCGTTGTCGCCCGTTTTTTAGCGACGATTGCATTGCAAATTCAAAGCGTTGCCGTTGGCTGGCAAATTTACCAGCAAACAGGAAGTACGCTCGATTTAGGCTTGATTGGTTTGGCACAGTTTTTACCCTTTGCGTTGTTAATTTTAATTGCGGGACATTTTGCAGATCAATGGAATCGTCGCACGATTGTTTTAAGTTGTTTTTTCGTGGAATTGGTTTGTGGTTTGTTACTGTTATTTTTTGCACGAACTGGCTTAACGTCGGTGGTTCCTGTTTTTGCGGTAATGGCACTTTATGGCGCAGCTCGCGCGTTTATGATGCCCGCATCGCAAGCGATTTTAGTGAATTTAGTGCCGAGTGAAGCGTTAGCAAGTGCGGTGGCATTGAATTCATCGCTCTATCATATTGCCGTCATTGCCGCGCCACCATTAGGCGGTGCGTTATATTTATTTGGAACGGAGACGGTTTATAGTGTTGTTACCGTTTTGTTATCGTTATCGGTATTATTGATGCTACCTGTTCGAGTAAATTTTACGGCAAATAAACGAGAGCCAATTTCATTGCACGGTGTTTTAGAAGGATTACGTTTTGTACGTTCGCGTCCGATTATTTTCGGGGCGTTATCGCTCGATTTATTAGCCGTTTTATTCGGTGGCGCGACTGCATTATTACCCGCTTACGCGCATGATGTGTTACACGTTGATTCAGTCGGTTTAGGATTATTACGCGGCGCACCTGCTTTGGGTGCAACGATTACGGCGATGATATTAGGATTTTTTCCCATTACACGGCACGTTGGTTTATGGATGTTTGCAGGCGTTTTAGTTTTTGGTGGCGCGACGGTTTTATTTGGTGCGTCAGAATCATTTGAAATCTCGCTTGCCGCATTATTTTTAGTAGGCATAGGCGACATGGTGAGTGTTTATATTCGTCACATTTTGGTTCAACTCGAAACCCCCGACGACATTCGTGGGCGAGTCAGCGCAGTTAATTCGGTATTTATTGGCGCGTCGAATGAATTAGGTGAATTTGAATCAGGCATAACCGCTGCATTTTTAGGATTAGTGCCAGCGGTTATTATTGGCGGTGGATTAACAATCGGTGTCACGTTAATTTGTATGTTTGCCTTCCCTGTCTTGCGAAAAATGGATCGGTTTCCAGCGGTGAAATAATCTTTTTTCTAATTTCTAAAACTATTCGCCCCGCAAACCTCTATCCACTGTGACCCAAACGGCACGCTGACCGCGTTTTTTTCGAATGGCGCGAATCGTGCCGACAATTGTCGTTCCGACATTCATAAGCCAATACACAATCGGATACCAAACCATCCAATAATAGTAACGCCCTACCCCACCCGTTTGGTATTCATAACGTGAATCTATCGCCAAACTCACGCCAAATTGTAACAAACACGTCACGCTCAACAGCATACTCGTCCAACTCGGACTTAAATCGTGCAAAGATTCGGTAAAAGTTAAGGTTAGAAACTCCATTGGCGCGAAAAGTAAATGACACAAAATCAAAAACGCCCACGTCACACTAATCAAACATTCGCTGTAAAGCAGCCACATTCCACGCGACGACCAACGAAATAAATCTTTAAAATAACGTAACAACACTTCACTTCCGCCTTGTGACCAACGCACACGCTGTTTCCACAAACCGTTTAACGTTTCAGGCATTAAAACCCAACAAAGTGCGTTCGGTTCAAAACGAATCGTCCAACCTGCAAGCTGTAATTTCCAACTAATATCAATGTCTTCGGTAATCATGTCGTTACTCCAATAACCCACGTTATGAAGCGCGGTTTTACGAAACGCGGCAATTACCCCTGAAACCGTAAAAACTTTACCGTAAGAACGTTGCGCCCGTTTAATCATGCCGACAATCGCCGAAAATTCCCCAACTTGAATTCGTCCAAGTAATGTTGAACGATTGCGAATGCGCGGATTTCCTGTGACTGCGCCGACATTTGGATTTTCTTGAAAATGGCGAACCATCCAACCGACCGCATCAGGCGAAAGCAACGCATCACCGTCAATGCAAACCAAAATTTCACTTTTCGCCAGTAACGCCGCTGTTCGCAAACCCATCGCTTTGCCTTGATTTGTCGCTAAATTCACCACACGCAAATTTTCATATTTCGCGGCGAGTTCGTGCAAAATTTCGAGCGTTTTATCTTTACTGCCGTCGTTAATGGCGATAATTTCAAAATTCGGATAATGCTGCTCTTGCAAAATACCTATTGTTTCTCGGACATTTTCTCCTTCGTTATAACAAGGTATTAAAATGGAAACAGATGGCAAATTATCAACATTTTCAAACGGTGGTAATTTGGGTTGATGCCATTCGTAACGCAAACAAAAAATAATCGCGCCAAACATCCAAACATACGCCATAAAAAGCGGATAGTAATAAATGAAATCCTCAATTTGCCGATCAATTGGCGACCACCACGTTATAAAAATCTGCCAATTATTTAAAATTTCCGTATAAAAATTCATCATTTATTGCAACTCAGGCAAAGAAAAGTGTTGTTTCAAATCTTCTAAACGCGGTTGGTCTTCAAACACGTTATCAGGATAATAACCGATGTGTTTTGCTCCCAGTTTTTTTAGCAAATTCAACTGTTCAACAAATGTTTTACTCGGGATTTTTTGTTTCGTTTTCCAATCGACCGCTTGTAATTCAAACACCATTTTTTTCAAACCGTCTGGCTCTTTTGCGGCAGTTTTGACGAGAGTGGTTAGCCATTCATTCGGATTTTTCGCTTCTTCCATAAATGGCATGGCTTCAATGGCAACGTAATCATAATGATTTAAAAAGGCTTTAAATGATTGTGCGTACCATTCTTCGCTGTAAGGTTCGAGCAAAGTCAGGGCGTAAAAATTTCGCGCGGTTTGAATATACGGACGATAAAAACGCACACGATTGGTTAATTCATCGGTGAATTGAGCAATCAATTCGGTTTTATGTTTTGCCCATTCCAAACGGCTTTTGCTGGTGGCGCGTAATTTATTGATGTCGTCAGAAATGCCCCAAACCTGTTTTCCGTAAGCAAGTGCGGCAGGTGACGCATCTTCAAAATCAGACAAAAT
>CAZLGN010000086.1:0-8166 GCA_964558865.1 uncultured Methylomagnum sp. | reverse complement strand
GTTATTACGATGCGTATTATTTGAAAGCGCAACAAGTTCGCCGTTTGATTAGCGACGATTTCAAAAAAGCGTTGGACGAAGTCGATGTGATTTTTAGCCCCGTCACGCCAACGCCTGCATTTAATATCGGTGAAAAATTAGCCGATCCGATTAAAATGTATTTAGCCGATATTTACACGATTGCGATTAACTTAGCGGGTTTGCCAGCGATGTCGGTTCCCGCAGGATTTATTAACGGTTTGCCCGTTGGTTTGCAATTGATTGGAAATTATTTCGACGAAGCGCGATTACTCAATATCGCTCACGTTTATCAAAACGCTACCGATTGGCATAAAAAAGCACCAATTTTATAAAAATCACCCTAGTTTTCAACTTACATTCAGAGAATAATTATGTCTACCATCCAAACTTATGAAGGTCATTTTTCAGCACGCGGCGGCAAATTTTGCCTTGTATCATCACGTTTCAATAGTTTCATCGTTGAACAACTTGAAAACGGTGCAATCGATTCACTCGTCCGTCATGGCGCACATCGTGAAGATTTAACCTTGGTTAAAGTCCCTGGCGCATTTGAATTGCCAATGGTCGTGCAACGCATCGCAGCAAGTAAAAAATACGATGCCATTATTGCGTTAGGTGCCGTTATTCGTGGCGGCACACCGCATTTTGATTACGTTGCGGGCGAATGTGTAAAAGGGTTAGCCCAAATTTCATTGCAATACGATGTGCCAGTCAGTTTCGGTGTTTTAACTGTCGATAGCATTGAACAAGCGATTGAACGCGCTGGCACAAAAGCAGGAAACAAAGGCGCGGAAGCCGCGTTATCGGCGATTGAAATGTTCAGCCTGTTTCAAAATTTGGAATTATCATGAGTAATCCCAAAACCAATGCCCGAAAAGCCGCTGTTCAAGCGATTTATCAATGGCAAATCACGGGGCAAAATCTGAATTTAATCGAACAGTATTTCATCGATGAACAGTTTTTTATGGAAGGTGAAGAAATACAACGCCAGTATTTTTCAGAGCTTTTTCACGGTGTGCCGCAAGATTTAATCGTCATTGATAGCATGTTAAGCGAATTTGTGGATCGTGCAGTTGACGCTGTTGATCCCGTTGAACGGGCAATTTTACGATTGGCGACTTTTGAATTGATTCATGCTGCCGATACACCTTACAAAGTGATTATTAACGAAGCGATAAACTTGGCAAAAGATTTTGGCGCAGATGGCAGTCATCGTTATGTGAATGGCATCTTGGATAAGGTTGCTCAAAAACAGCGTCCTGACGAAATCAAAACAAAACAAAAAGCGTAAAAAAGAAGGTTCGAGGTAAAAATTTCACACTTTGAACCTTGAACCCAACTTCTTGAGAGAGATAGAAAAATGTCTACTATTATCAGCACCGATATAAACGAACGATTTATTGATGGTTCAATTAAAAATTTAACGGCGGCTCAAGTTGCAACACTGCCTTATAACAAGCTCGATTCAATTTACATTTCAGATATTAAACTCAGTTCCATTTCGGGTTTGCCAATTGAGAAATTGCCGCTAGATGATTTTGAAGCTCTGACAACCGAGCAAGAAGCGGTGTTAAATGCGAATCAGGTTTCAAAAATAACCAAAACACAAATCGCGGCAATGAGTAGCGATATGCTAGCGGCGTTGAATGTACGCGCTGTTTCGGGTTTGAATATCAAATATCTTTCGTTGGAAATTTTGCCCGATTTATTACCTGAACAGGTTTCGGCTTTATCAACGAGCCAAATCAGTGGATTAACAAACACCCAAATTCCCGTATTGACGGATATTCAAATTGCAGGATTATCTGCCTCACAAATCGCGGTGTTGAAACCCGCACAATTAAAATTAGTACCACCTGAAAATATCGCGGCGATTGATGTCCGCGCGTTAAGTGGATTGAATGCTAAAAATATCAGCGGGTTAACGAATCAACAAATACAAGCCTTTTCAACGGATCAAGTTGCAAGACTAACTGCGGCACAAGTTACCGCGTTGAAATCGACACAGATTGCAGCGTTGACTGAAGAAGAAGTTCAAGCCTTATTGCCGAATGCAATTAGCGGATTTAATAAAACAAATATCATGGGTTTGGCGGTTGATTTACTGACTTCAAATCAAGTTAATTTTCTATCTTCGACACAAATTGGTTTATTAACGACCGCTCAAATTAAAGCTCTAACACTAGAGCAAGTGCAGTCGTTATCCATCAATCAAGTGACAGGATTTAAATATACTCAAATTCCCCATTTACAAACTGATTCAATTGCCGCATTAGCGATTGAAGCGATTAAAGGTTTTTCAACTAAAAATATCGCCAGTTTAACAACGGAACAAATTAGCGCGTTGACTAGCGATCAAATCAATCAATTGTCAGCGACACAAGCAGGCGCATTGACCGTCGCGCAAATGATGGCGTTGGATAAAGTGGATTTACAAAGTGCGATTTCTACTGATGCCATAAGAGGCGTTACCAAAACGGTGCCACAATTGGATATGACGGAATTAACGTCTAGCCATGTCGCTGCATTGGTGACGAAACAAATTACAAAATTAACAGAGGCACAATTAGGTTTATTGAGTTCTGAAAATGCCGCCGCGTTAACGGGTTTGCAATTAGGCGTATTAACCGCCGCACAAACTGCGGCATTAACGCCGACAGCATTGGGTGCATTGGCACCGTCTACGATGAATAATTTAAAACCTCAAAATTTGTCTGTGACACAAATTAACGCCTTGATTGATGACCAATTTGCACGAATGCTTTCGGGGCAAATTGCCTCATTAACGACTACGCAAATTGAAGCTCTAACCATTGATCAATTTAGCAAGTTGAGTATCGCGGCATTAAAAGGTTTAAGTCTCATCGATGTCGCACATTTAAACGCAACATCGTTAGTGCCAGTGATTGCAACGACACAACTTATGCAATTTAGTATGAAACAGTTGGAAGCCTTTACGCCAACGCAAGTCGATCACATGACGCAGGCGCAATATACTTGGCTTTCCGATAATCAATACAGTTGGCTTAGTCAAGGTACGCAAGGTATTCAAACTTCTTTAACTGTCAATACACCAACTACGGTTTCTACAATGGTAATGGGCGGCACAGGAAAACAAACCATTACGGGCGGCACAGGTAATGACACGTTAAACGGTGCAGCAAGTGATGATGTGATTAACGGTGGCTCAGGGAACGATTATATTGATGGTGGCACTGACAATGATGTTTTAAATGGCGATGATGGAAATGACACGCTTTTTGGTGATATGGGTAATGACGTATTGAATGGCGGTACTGGAAATGACACGCTTTCGGGTGAAACGGGCATGGACTCGTTAACAGGGGGTGAAGGTAATGATTTATTTGTGGTGACGTATGATTCAATTATTGGGAACGTTGATGTAATCGTTGGGGTATTTGATGGCGCGAGCATCGACAAAATTGATACCTACGCAACCGTTAACGGCGTGACGGCTATGCAATCATCAGGCATGACCACAGGTGTATTGATGACCGTTGTGTCACTCAACGGTTTATTAAACAGTTTAACGGGAACTCTGAGCGCAAAGTTTAATGGCTCAACTATTGATGCGGCGTTATTAAATACGACGGATGCTCGAACTTTTATTGCTGTGGATGCAGACCATTCTGCGACATTTACGACAACCGATTATTTGATTGAAATTACTGGCTCAACCGTCATCAATTTAACGGCAGCCACATTTGCTTGATTTTGTTTGCTTAGAATTTTAGCGGCTAATCCACATCGCATCGCCATAACTGAAAAAACGATATTTTTGTTCAATTGCGTGTTGATATGCCGCCATAATGAATTCATAACGTGAAAATGCAGATACCAACATTAACAATGTTGATTCGGGTAAATGAAAATTTGTGAGCATGGCATCGACGGATTTGAATTCATAACTGGGAATAATAAATAAATCGGTATCACCAAAACCTGCTTGCAAACTTCCTGAACGGGACGCGGATTCTAAAGCGCGAACGGCTGTCGTCCCAATTGCAATTACTCGTCCGCCGCGTTTTTTAGTTTCATTGACAGCAACAACGGTTTCATTTGGCACAGCAAAAAATTCTTTGTGCATAATGTGTTCAGACAAATTTTCGACCCGAACAGGTTGAAATGTTCCGCTGCCGACGTGCAAGGTCACAAATGCTATTTGAATGCCTTTTGCGGCGATTTTTTCAAGCATCGATTCATCAAAATGCAAACCAGCGGTTGGCGCGGCAACTGCGCCAAGATGTTTCCCGAAAACAGTTTGATAGCGAGTGAAATCGTTTTCATCGTCCGCGCGTTCAATGTACGGCGGCAGTGGAATATGTCCAATTTCTGCCAAAATTTCCAACACCGTTTTTTCACCTGCAAAACGCAACTGAAATAAATCCCCTTCCCTGCCCAACATTTCCACAAAATAATCGTTATCCAATTCAATTTGTGCGCCTACTTTTGGCGATTTACTGGAACGAATATGGGCTAAGGCTTCATGTTCATTTACAATCCGTTCAATCAAAATTTCAATTTTTCCGCCCGTTTCTTTGGTGCCAAATAAACGAGCGGGAATCACGCGCGTGTCGTTGAAAACTAATAAATCTTGCGGTTCGATTAGGTCGAGAAAATCGTTAAATTGTCGGTCTACTAATTCGCCTGTTTCTCGATTAACGCATAACAAACGGCTCGCGGTGCGTTCCGATAACGGTTGTTGCGCGATTAACACTTCGGGAAGTTCGTAATGAAAGTCGCTTTTTTTCATAAACGCTCGTGTAAAAGTAAAGAAGCGGAATTGACGCAATAACGCAAACCCGTTGGTTCAATGCCATCCGTAAAAACGTGTCCCAAATGAGCAGTACACTTTTGGCAAACGATTTCAACGCGCCGCATTCCGTGTGACGTATCAGCATTTTCAGCCACACGATTTTCTAATGCCTGCCAAAAACTGGGCCAGCCTGAACCCGAATCATATTTTGTTTGTGAATCAAAAAGTGGCGCGTCACAACAAACACAATGGTAAACACCGTCTTGTTTGCAATCGACATATTTGCCCGTGAACGGCGGTTCAGTCGCTTTCAATCGGCAAATGTTAAATTGTTCTGGAGTAAGTTTTTCGTCGTTTTTAATCATAATTCCTCCAAAATTCCCGTAGGGGCGTACCCTTGTGGTCGCCCTCAATTCACAAATCGTCCATTGTGGAACAACCTGCAATGCAGGGCAACCACAAGGGATTGCCCCTACCAAATCACTTCGTCAAAATAAAATTCTCCTCCGTCAAACTCAGCAAGCCCGTTAAAGAAATTTCCGCTTCCACCGTTGAAAAATCCTTGTCCAAATTGATTTGAACAAGGGTTTGGTTATTTTCAAAATCCACCCAACGACGAACCTGATTTATCTCTGTAAAAGATTCCATATCACTTGTCTTTGAATCGAGAAGCGTAAGTTCAACACCAAAACCTACTGATCCCACGACTGTCGCGCCTGCCAAATCGATTTTGTCATATCCTACATTAAAATCTTCAATCACATCGTGTGCCGCATCAATGCCCGTGTCACCTGTTCCAAAAATGAAGGTGTTAGTGTAGCCATTTTGAATACCACCAACTAAATGATCGATTCCAGAACCACCGATAAGACAGTCGTCACCAGTATTACTACCCGTCAATGAATCATTGCCCGCCCCACCAAGTAATGTACTGTTAGAGCTTCCGCTCTTAATCGTGTCATTGCCACTAAGACCGTTAAGCCAATTTTCACCATAGCTGCTTTTAATGGTAATGGTATCCGCGTCTTTTGTGCCGTATTTCACGTCTGTCATAGAAATCTCGATAGGTACGGCTATCTTATCGTTTGCCGAACCTGTTGACGTGGTGGGTTTTGGTGCAGGTTTAACGGGTTTTGTTTGGGGTACCACCTCATCAACGGGCGAGTCAGATGGCTGATCTTCAACGGGCAAATCCGATGGTAGATCTTCAGTAGTTGTTTCTGTTGAATCTATTTCGCTAGAATCACCTTCGGTAGAATTACTTTCATCGATAAATGTTTGAACCGTTTTTTGTGTGCCATCCGAAAATCGAACGATTTCAATGTCCGACAAAATATCTTCGCCCTCGTCGTCTTTGGTAGGGTCGCTGCCAACGTATTTAATGACCAATTGCGCCACACCTTCTACGTCAATGTTGGGCGTGATTTGGTAATCGTCTTCATTGCTGTTATAAATCGCCACGTCTTCACCCGCGCCACCGTTTAATTCGTCATTACCTTCGCCGCCTTCGAGCGTGTCATCGCCACCTTCGGCGTTAATCACATCATTGCCACCCGAGCCGTTGAAATTGTTGGCCGTTGTGCCACCGTCAGATTCTTGCAAAGTGTTGTCTAACTCGTTGCCGATGCCCGAAACGGCTTTTTTGCCTTGCAACGTTAAAATTTCGATGGTGGGATTCATGCCCAAATCATAACTGACGGTCGCTATGACTTGGTCTTCATCGGGACTTTGTTCGTCTTCGACGATTTTGTCCTCCGTGTTGTTCATGAAATAAGTGTCTGCGCCTGCGCCGCCGACTAACGTATCCATGCCTAAACCGCCGTCTAACGTATCGTCACCGTCGCCGCCGAGAATGGAGTCGTTGCCCAAATCGCCTTTGAGTAAATTGTTGCCAATGTTGCCCGTCATGACGTTATTGAGTTTGTTGCCCGTGCCAGTGTTGTCGGTGATGCCTGTTAAAATCAGGTTTTCAACGTTGCTGCCCAGCATGTAATTCATCAACGCTGTTTCGACCGTATCTTTGCCGCCGAGTTTGTCGTTTTTGTTGGTTTCAGTAACTGTATCGAGTTTGTTATCGACGACGTAATAATCGTTGCCATCGCCGCCCGTCATCGCATCCGAACCGATGCCACCATTTAACGTGTCATTGCCTGCACCACCATCGATTTTATCGTTGTCTTTGTCGCCTGATAAAAAATCGTTGCCAGTGCCGCCGAGAAGTTGGTCGTTGCCATCACCGCCGAGCAAACTGTCGTTGCCGATGCCGCCGTCGAGTGAATCATCGCCTGTTCCGCCATCGAGTGTGTCATCCCCACCAATACCGTTTAAAGTATCGTTGCCTGCCAAACCTTCAAATTTTTCAGCGGTTGCCGTGCCATTTATTTTGTCTTTGCCAGTAGTGCCAATTGGTTTTTTTATTGTTGCCATTTTTGCCTCTTATTGAGTTAGTAGATTAAAAAACGTGCCGATTGTAATTGAGTTTTTCAATTTGAACTAATAAAACGCCCAACAATAATATCTTCCACAACTGACGAATCGGCGAGTGTCGAAATATCGCCTAAATTGTCCAATTCATTGGCGGCAATTTTTCGCAAAATGCGGCGCATAATTTTCCCAGAACGGGTTTTTGGCAAATTCGGCGACCATTGAATGACATCAATTGTCGCAATCGCGCCAATTTCAGCACGCACTAATTTTACTAATTCTTTTTTTAATTCATCCGACGGCGGCGTGTCGTGTTTTAAGGAAACGAAAGCGTAAATCCCCTGCCCTTTTATCGCGTGCGGAAAACCGACAACTGCCGATTCAGCAACGTGTTCGTGCAAATCAAGCGCGTCTTCAATTTCAGCCGTCCCCATGCGATGCCCCGAAACATTCAACACATCATCGACACGCCCCGTAATCCAAAAATAACCGTCTTCATCACGCCGTGCGCCGTCGCCCGTAAAATAATAATTCGGATACATTTTGAAATAAGTGTCGATAAAACGCTGATGGTCGCCGTAAATGGTTCGCGCCATGCCAGGTGTCGGGAAACGAATCGCTAAAATACCTTCTGCTGCGCCGTGTTGAATGTGTCCATCGTTGTCCAAAATCACAGGTTGCACACCAAAAAATGGACGTGTTGCCGAACCTGGTTTTAAATCCATTGCACCAACTAATGGCGTAATTAAAATGCCGCCTGTTTCAGTTTGCCACCAAGTATCTACAATCGGACATTCGTTGTGTCCCACAACGTGGTAATACCACTCCCACGCTTCCGAGTTAATTGGTTCGCCGACACTTCCCAAAATTCGCAGACTGGTTCGTTCGGTTCGGGTGACAAATTCATCACCTTCTGCCATCAAAGCGCGAATCGCTGTCGGTGC
>CAZLGN010000085.1:0-8332 GCA_964558865.1 uncultured Methylomagnum sp. | reverse complement strand
AAGGCGAAAACAAAGAATCGGAATCCAAACCCGCTCAAAAAGACGAACACAAAGCGGGTGAAAATCCTGATAAAAAAGAAGAAGCTAAAGACGAAAAGTCGAAGCAAGAATCTGAATCTGAAAAACAAAATGATTCGCAAGATAAATCTAAAACGGACGCGAAAAAACAGGTTGAAGCCGAGAAAATGACGACTGAGCAACAACAGGCAAATGAACAATGGCTAAAACGCATTCCAGATGATCCAGCAACATTATTGAAACGAAAGTTTAAATATCAATACAGTCAACAACCGTAATTTTGTGTTACAAATGCGCTGCCGTAGTTATTCTGACGAAGTAAAAAGTGATAGGTCAAACAACATGAAATTACAATTTTTTTGGGTAGCCATTTTTTTTCTTTTAACTAATGCTGTATTAGCTGAATCTGTTACCGCAAACACGCCGAATTTTTCAAGCATACCAACAAAAAAACTCATTGTTGGAACAAAAGAAATCGCCCCCTTTGTGATTAAAAATCCTGATGGTACTTTGAGTGGAATTAGCATTGATTTGTGGCGCGAACTCGCTACAGATATGAACTTGAGCTATGAATTTAGGGAATATAATTTAGACGATTTAGTTAACGCGCTTTCTGACGGCACAGTTGATGTTGGAATTGCCGCATTATCGATTACGCCTGCTAGAGAAGATAAGTTTGATTTTTCTCAACCCTACTATCTCACGGGATTAGGGATTGCGGTATCCGCGAATAATTCGGGTGGCAGCACAGCATTTTTAACAAGCCTATTATCTTTGGATTTGCTAAAAACCGTTTCATATCTAGCTCTGGTACTTCTTGTAGTGGGTTTCTTACTTTGGCTGTTTGAACATTCTAAAAACCCCAATCACTTTGGCGGCGGCGCGATTAAAGGAATTGCCAGCGGATTTTGGTGGTCTGCTGTGACAATGACGACCGTCGGTTATGGTGATAAATTTCCCATTACTGTTGCAGGTCGTTTCATTGGAACACTTTGGATGTTCGCCGCAATTATAATGATTTCCAGTTTTACGGCGGCAATTACATCATCGCTCACTGTTAATCGATTGCAATCCGCCATAAATGGCCCAGAAGATTTAGCAAAAATAAAAGTTGGCACTATTGAAAACTCTACAAGTGAGGCTTATTTGAAAAGAAATGATAGAAATTATACGAGTTATAAAACCGCCTCAGAAAGTTTAGAAGCCTTATCTCAAAAACAAGTAGAAGCGGTTGTGTACGATATAACTACGCTACAGTATTTGGTTAACACGGATTTTTATGGCTCTATTCAAGTGCTACCTAATCCTTTTGAAAAACAAAATTATGGTATTGCTTTGCCATTAAATAGTCCGTTACGAAAACAAATCAATCGAGCTTTGCTTCAAAAACTTTCTCAACCAAATTGGCAAGGTATTCTTTATCGTTACTTAGGGAATTCAGGCAAAGTGTAATAAGTCGCTATCAATCCTTGTCAGAAAAGAGCGTTTTCAAAAAAAATTACGGTAAAATGCCGCAGCTGAAAAAAGCTACTTATAACAAATTTAACTTAGGAAAAACTATGCACAGCGTAACGCTTATTAAAGGTGATGGCATTGGGCCATCGATTATGGATGAAGCCGTAAAAATCATTAACGCTTCAGGTGTGAAAATCAACTGGGAAGAAACCCACGCAGGTTTAGGCGCGTTTGAAGTTTTTGGCACGCCAATTCCAGATGAAACCATGCAATCAATCGACCGCACTCGCGTGGCATTTAAAGGCCCGCTTACTACGCCGATTGGCGCGGGTTTCAGAAGTATTAACGTTGCGTTACGTCAAAAATATGATTTGTACGCGAACGTTCGCCCTGCCAAAAGTTGGAATGGCGTAAAAACACGTTACGAAAACGTGGATATTGTGATTGTGCGCGAAAATACCGAAGGACTTTATGCAGGATTAGAACATTATTTAACGCCTAAAAAAGACATCGCAGAAAGTCTTGCCGTCGTAACTCGCGCGGCTTCGGAACGAATTATTGATTATGCGTTTCAATATGCGCGTGACAATCACCGTAAAAAAGTCACCGTTTGCCACAAAGCCAACATTTTGAAATACACGCAAGGTTTGTTTTTAGATATTGCGAAAGAAATCGCTCCACGTTATCCCGATATTCAATTTGAAGACGTGATTATTGATGCAGCGTGTATGCACATGGTCATGAATCCCCAAAAATTCGACGTGATTGTTTGCACCAATATGTTTGGCGATATTTTGTCGGATTTAACCGCTGGTTTAGTCGGTGGTTTAGGTTTAATTGCTGGCGCGAATATCGGTAAAGATGCCGCGTTATTTGAAGCGGTTCATGGCAGTGCGCCCGATATTGCTGGACAAAACAAAGCTAATCCAACCGCCGTTATTATGGCTGGCGTGATGATGTTGCATCATTTAGGCGAACACGAAGCGGCTGAAAAAATTAAAACCGCTGTTGAAAAAGTCGTCAACGAAGGCATTTTTGTGACACCCGATTTGAACCCAAACACCCAAGCGGGAACGGTTGAAATGGGCGACGCGATTGTTGCTGCGCTGGCAACTCTATAATTTAACTCGGAATTTATTATGCACGAACTGATTGAACGCGAGTTATACGAAGCCTTGGAATATGCCCGCAGCGTCGATGGCGAAATGGGCAAACGCATTTTGATTCAATTTGAAATTGATCAACCCATGTTTTCTTCTACCTTGTTTAACGTGTTTCCAACTGTTATCGATAATCAAAGTAGCGAAGAAAAATATCAAAATCTGGCTCAATTCTTTGCCGATTTATGTTTTGACGTGTTATGTGTTTATCAACACGCTTTTGGCAAAATGCCGCGCACGTTTGAAGACGATTCGACATGGATGGAAAGTCAGGCAATGTTGCTCGACAAAGAACTCGCGCCCTTGTTGACTTCAAGTCATGTCAGCGAAAAAGCCGCTAAAAAAATGCGCGAAGATTTTTTCAAACCCAAAGAAGGCGAGTTTATTCAAACGGGTTTGGTGGAATTTATGAATATGTCGATTGATGATTTTGCTCAAAATTCGGGCGACGAGTATCACGATTCGATGTTAGATTTAACAAAAACCATGTTATTTGTGGTGGTGCGGATGTTCAATAATCTTTATACACCGCCAGTGGTTGCGACTGTTAAAAAATAACAATCTTCTCTCCAACGTAATGGATTGATTTCAACATAATTCGCAATCCGCAAATAATCCGCTTCGTTGCGAATAATGTGTTCGTGGTAATTGCGTTGCCATAATTTTTGTTCAAAAGATTGCCAATGGTTTTGCCTGACATTTCGGATGTATTCGTTAGTGGTTAATGATTTGAATGCACCAATAATTTGTCCAATCGTAGGGGCGATCCCTTGTGGTCGCCCTCCAACACACGTTGTTTCGTGATGGACGGTTTTTGTTTCGTGGATATTGGGGAATTGTGTGGATTGAGGGCGACCACAAGGGATCGCCCCTACAATTTCAATGATTCCGTGAAAATGATTCGGCATCACCACAAATTCATGTAAATCGATTCGTCCCCAAAATTTGGTCAACAATTCAAACCACCATTTTTCAATCATTTTTCCCGCGTCATTCAATACCATTTTCCCCGTTACAATTTGTCCAAACAACGGCAATCGATGATTCACACAAATCGTCACAAAATACATTCCCGCCTGCGAATAATCATAATTTTTCAATCGTATCGAACGCCGATGATGAATGTCTGGATTGTATTTCATAAAAAATTCCCCATAAAATTCCGTAGGGGCGATCCCTTGTGGTCGCCCTCAATGCACGAACGTTTTAATTTGCCATTTTTGTTGTCACGCGAATTGTGGGCAATCTCGTAGGGGCGATCCCTTGTGGTCGCCCTCAATGCACGAAATTCGCCATTTTCACCGTTGCGCGAATTCAGGGCAACCACAAGGGATTGCCCCTACCACCCGCCCAATCCCACGCCACAACAAAACAAAAACGCAAAACACTGTCGCTACCTAACCAACCGAACATAATCGTTGCCGCTCTTACCGTCGTTGTACGAGTAGCCGTTACCGAAGTGGACGAACCACGCATAGTTACTATCACTAGCACTAGGCGAGGACGACCAAAACCAACTGCTTTGTGTGTTAGGAAAATAGGTTGTGTCGATGGATGGATCTGATGCACCTGATTTAACAATGCCTTTCAACTCATCTATCGTCGGCATTCGCCAATCATTTGCACCACACAGACTTTGTGCATTCACAGCATTGGTAAAAGCATAAGTGTTGCAATTGTCTTTGGTTGAACAATTTGGCGTTGTATAAGTCGTATCTGTATAACCCGCGAAACCGCCATTTTTACTGGCATCGGGTTCGTACCAAGAATAACGCCAATCTTTATCCCGCAAGCCATCATCATCGGTTTTAACTTCCCAAATCAAGCCTGTTTTGTTGTCTTTCGTACAAGCCCAATCGGTTGGCGCAGTGCCGAGTTTGGCATCGTCAGAAAGCGCATAGCCTGCATTGGAAATTTTGGTATAACCACTTGTGCCAGTAGGTTGATTATCCGCTTTGACAGGTTTTGAAACGGTGACGGATTTAGAAACGGCGGGACTGGTGGCATCCGCCGAATCGTAAGCGGTTGCGTTCCAAGTGAAAGCGGCTTCGCTGTTGTAAGTGTGTGAAAACGAAACGCTTGCGCCTGAAGTCGCCGCTTTCGATTCCGTTGCGCCGTCGCCCCAATCCATGAAAATCAAACTCAAATTGCTGTCATTGGCTGAAAGTTGCGTGATGTATGGCGTGCCGAGAGTTACCGCCACGCCGCCGCTGATTAAACTCAACGTTGGCGCAACATTTGGCGCGGTGACGGAGAAATTGCCTGTTTGCGAATTGCTTTTTAAGGTGTTTTTCGCATCATAAATGCCGATTGAATACGCCGCCGAAACGGTTGGCGCGACATTCAAGGAATAATTTTTGCCGCTGCCCGTCATGGCAAACAAACCGTTGCCGTAATCGACTTTGACGCTGTAACCGCTGGGCAAAACGTCGCTTAACGTGGTGGAAAATGTCAGCGCGTTTCCTTGAACTACCGACGATGGCGACACGTTAATTGTCGAAACGCTTGGCACGGTGGCGGTTTTCACAGGTTCAACAACAACGGGTTTAACGGGTTCAGGTTTAACCACAACGGGCGGCGTTTCAACAATCGGCGGCGTGACATCGTCGGCGGCGGTAATGGTGAAACTATCGCCGTTGCTATCGACTTCGTTGCCGCTTGCGTCAAAAATCGAAATGGTAAAACTTTGGTCTTCGCCGATGTCATTACGAGTTGTGGAATAGGAATACTCCACGCCTGAGCCTGTGAGGGTTTTTAAATCGCCGTCGCCAAAATCGATTTTAACGCTGTAACCGTCCAATAATTCGGTGGTGAGCGTGGCGTTAAACGTAATGTCAGAACCCGCAGCGGCAATTTTTGGTTCAACAGAAACGCCGCCATCAATGACAAATTTCGGAATGGCGAGCGATTCACTGACTGAAAACGGACGCACTTCGCCAGATTTGGCGGCGTTAGTTCCCAAAAAAACGACGCTGTTATCTTTGCTGCCTAGGGCTTGCACTTGCCAGTGATAAGCCCCTTTTGTTTTCAAAAGCGGATTGGCTTTCGGCACGGTAAAATTCAGCGATTGTGTAGTTGCAACAAAACATTTTTGCGTGGTTTTTTCAGTCGTGCATTTACCCGCTGAGGCATTGTAATTGCCAAACTTTGGATTGCTGGAAATGATGAGGCGATATTTGGTCGCATTTTTCGACTTCAACCAACTGAATTTAATCGGTTTGTTAATTTGAAAATTGCTGTTTTTTACAGGTTCAACCAATGACGGCGGCGCAAGCGATGCCGCCAAAACGGGTTGTGTGCTGCTTAAAGCGATAAGAATCGCGGTGGTTAAATGTGATTTTTTCATGGTAAAACGTCCTAAATTTCAAACGCGGCTAATTTTTTAGCGACTAATTGTTTTTTTAACACAACGTAATCGGGTAAGCCATTTTTGTACGGCGGATAATCTTCGCCAGCAATTAACGGCTGTAAATACGCTCGGCACGCTGCCGTAATGCCAAAACCGTCTGCGCTGATAAATTCGGGCGGCATCATTTTTTCCACATTCGCCACGTCTTTTAAATCGACACTGCCGATTTCCCATTGGTAAGGCGCGTCAGCGGTTCGCACAATCGTCGGCATGACGGCATTTTTACCCGCCAACGCAAATTCCACCGCCGCTTTCCCAACCGCGTAAGCCTGTTCGACATCGTTTTTCGAGGCGATATGTCGCGCCGCGCGTTGTAAATAATCCGCGACCGCCCAGTGATATTTGTAGCCAAGATTTTGTTTAATCAAATTCGCAATCACAGGCGCAGCACCGCCTAATTGCGCGTGACCAAAGGCATCTTTGCCGCCTGCTTCGGCTAAAAATTGCCCGTCACTATTTTTAACGCCTTCTGAAACCACGACGCAGCAATAACCGTACTGTTTTACTTTTTCATCGACAGTCGCCAAAAATTTCGCCTCATTAAATTGCACTTCGGGAAACAAAATCACCAGCGGAATATCATGATTTTCATCCGCCGCTAACGCACCCGCTGCGGCAATCCAACCCGCGTGTCGTCCCATGACTTCCATCACAAAAACCTTCGTTGACGTTGCACACATTGACGCGACATCAAAACTGGCTTCGCGCATTGAAACCGCCACATATTTCGCCACACTGCCAAATCCCGCGCAGTTGTCGGTAATTGGCAAATCGTTATCAACGGTTTTTGGAACGCCTATGCAGGTCAACGGATAACCCATTTGTTCGCCAATTTGTGACACTTTGTGCGCCGTGTCTTGCGAATCGCCGCCGCCGTTGTAAAAGAAATAACCAATGTTGTGGGCTTTGAAAACCGCAATCAGCCGTTCATATTCCGCACGATTGGCTTCTAAACTTTTTAATTTGTAACGACACGAACCGAATGCGCCAGCGGGTGTGTAACGTAATGCGGCAATCGCTTCATCCGTTTCAAAACTTGTGTCAATGAGTTCTTCTTTTAACGCGCCAATAATGCCGTTTAAACCCGCATACACGGTGCCGATTTTGTCTGAATGTAACCGTGCTGTTTGAATTAAGCCGCACGCACTCGCGTTAATAACTGATGTTACGCCGCCTGATTGTGCATAAAACGCATTTTTCGTAGTCATGATGGTTCCTTTTTATTTGAATAGAGTGAGAAAAGAGTGAAATCAAAAAACTGTAATGGATTGCTCAAATTGGTACAAGTGTCATGGGCAAAATTCAAGCAGTTAGCGATTTGGCGCGTAGGCGTGTGTATGTTATCTTTTCGCATATTATTTGCTTTTCAAACATTTCGAAATTATGACTCCCGAACAATTTAATGATTTTGCCCAACAAGGTTACAACCGCATTCCGATTAGCCGCGAAATTCTCGCCGATTTAGACACGCCGTTGAGCGCGTATTTAAAACTCGCTGATGGCGCGTATTCTTATTTGTTTGAATCGGTACTCGGTGGTGAACAATGGGGGCGTTATTCAATTATTGGTTTGCCATGCAAAACGGTTGTGAAAGTGTTTGGCAACGACATTACGGTTACATTTGAAAATGACGTTATCGAAAGTGTGAAGCATGAAAATCCGATTGAATGGATTGAAGATTTTAAAGCGCGTTATCGCGTGCCAGACGTTGAAAATCTACCGCGTTTTAACGGCGGTTTAGTCGGTTATTTTGGTTATGAAACTATTGCCTATATCGAGCCGCGTGTATGTAAAATCGAAAAACCAGACGAAATCGGTGCGCCTGATATTTTGCTGATGGTATCGGAAGAATTGCTGGTTTTTGATAATTTATCGGGAAAAATGTTGTTATTGACACACGCAAATCCTGAAGAGTCGAATGCTTACCAAAAGGCTCAAAAACGGTTGAATGAATTGGCGGTCAAATTACGCGAATCCCAAGCAAAATCTCAAATTCACACAAATCCTAAAATTGTTCACGAAGACGATTTTGTGTCGGGTTTTACGCAAGAAGGTTATGAAAACGCGGTTCGCAAAGGCAAAGAATACATTACCGATGGCGACATTATGCAGGTGGTTTTGTCGCAACGTTTAACGATTCCATTTACTGCCGCGCCGCTGAATTTATACCGTGCGTTGCGATGTTTGAATCCTTCACCTTATATGTTTTATTTGAATTTAGACGATTTTCACATTGTCGGTTCGTCACCTGAAATTTTGGTGCGTTTGGAAGATGAAACCGTTACCGTGC
>CAZLGN010000084.1:0-8378 GCA_964558865.1 uncultured Methylomagnum sp. | reverse complement strand
GCTACTCTTTGAAATTAGGCGACTTTTTTAGTATTATTAAGTCCTGCCTCTTTCAGCCGAATGTAAGTCGGTCGAAACTAAGTTGTATGGTCGCTTACGAGGGCTTCCATACAGAGACACAGATTAAACTATTTAGTTGGTTCTTTGGAAACCCGCTGTGATTATTCATGCGGGTTTTTATCGTTTCAGCATCCTCAAAATTAGCAACTGCAAGCAACTCAAAGGTTTTAGCCTTTCAAAAAATATCCATTCAAACCTGCAATCAATGCCGAATAAGCTGCCACTATCATTCAAAAACGTGACATGACTTTCACGCAATGTCATCATTGTTCCGATTCTTTAAATTTCTGAACGCAAACTCCGACCCTTAGAGAACCACCGAATCCAAAACCGAACTAGCTGAACGATGTAGCCGTTTACTTTATACTCAAGCAGAAACAGAAAGTAAAAGTCTAAGTCAACAATATCGAAAACCATAAGCAGCAGACGTTTAAGCGCATTTAAACGCCATTTAGTAAACCGCGTCCATTCAGAAACCTATAGTTTTGTGAGATGATGAAAAGCCAAAAAATTAACACCATTTCTCAAAATGCTAAAAGTTTGTTACAAAAATTGGAATCACACTCCTGAAACATTAAGAAGTTTTGCTTTAAGCAGCGAACATCCAAGAACCCGTGAACGTTTTCTCGCGTTGTTTGAAATTGCAGAAGGTAGAAAAAATGCGACGCAAATTAGCGAAGAAACCAATCGCAGTAACCAGACGGTGATGAAATGGGTTCATCAATATAATTTGTACGGGCATGAAAGCCTGACTTATAAACGAACATGTGGAAATCTGCCCCTTTTTTCTCCAAAATAAATAGCGATTTAGAGTCTGGTTAAAAAGAGCTTAGAGAAGGCAGAAAATCCGCCACAACTCAATGACGAACCTGTCTTTGAACCACGTTGGACGTTGCACCGTTTTGCTGATTGGATTAAACAAAATCATGGCTTTACCTGTTGTCGTGAAACGGTACGACAAGCCTTAATTCAACTCGGTTTTTCATGGAAAAAATTCCGAAAATTACTCAACAAAGCCGATAGCAAGAAACGTGAAGACTACTTGGAACAACTCAAAGGACATTTGCATAACGCAACACTTGGTAAAGAAAATTTGGTATTTGTTGATGAAGCGCACTTCCATTTAGATTCTGACGAAGGTTATGGATGGACAATCAAAGGTGAACGCGCCTGGGTGAGTTCAAATTCACCAGGACTTAAAAAAGTTTCGTTTTATGGTATGTATTTTTACAATCAAGCCAAAGTTCAAATTTTGCCTTTTTTAACCGCTAACAGTGACAATACGGTAGATGTTTTAAAGAAAATACGCGCTAATTTTGGCAAAGACGACAAAATTACGTTCATTTGGGATAACGTGTCTTATCATTGCAGTAATATCGTCATTGAAGCGGCTCAGGAGTTGAGCATTGATAGATTCCCGCTGCCTGCTTATAATCCAGACTTTATGCCTGTTGAACATCTTTGGCAATGGAAGCGCGAGAATGTTACTTATCAGGCTTGTTATAGCGATGAGTTGGCTCTCATTCAGCAAGTCAAAGCCTTTGAACAATTTGTGAATGCTTCACCTCTTGAGATTGCTGATCGGCTTTGGGTAAAAAATTCACTTTTTTCTGAACAAGAAAAACTACGATTTTCTGCGTAGACGCGGTTTACCTATTATTTTTTGGAGTTTTAAAATGAAAAAGATTTTTTTAACGTCGTTAATTTTGTTGATGCCTTTTAATACATTCGCTGAAGGCACTAAAATTGAAAAATCAGTGATTATCAATGCGTCAAAAAATTTGCAAACAAACACACAAGCCATTGGTGAAAATGCAACTGCACAAACAGGCACAATCAGCATTAAAGGTGGTGCAAAAGTTGAAAAATCGACCATGATAAATATCTCTGACAATTTAGGCACAAACACGCAAGCTATCGGCAAAGGATCTGTTGCAAACACTGGTTCAATTGATGTTCGCGAATAACGCTATGAAAAAATTATCTTGGTTAATTCTTTTTCTTACATTGCAAAGTTCAATAGCGTTTTGTGATGACTTGGACGGTGGAATTTCTAGCGGTGATGATTCTATTTCAAGTGATTTGCAAAATGCGCCAAATGTTGCATTCATCAAGCGTAACGCAAAAGCCAAAGTAAATAACGGCATGGGCGAATCGAATATATCGAGCGGTGGCGTAGGAAATGTGACTTCGCTTTGTACACACAACTGCACGATTGTTAATTCTGCAAACAATAAAAATGTTACTAACGTCAGCGAATAAAAACGCTTCTTGCCCAGTATTTCAATTTTTTAACACTCTAAAAACTATGACTGCAAAAAAATTTCCCTCGCTATTTTTAATGATGCTACTAATGAGCGGATGTGGCTTAAATCCTCATAACGCTGATGTAGACTTGAATGAATCGTTGCCTGAAGCAAAAGATACGATTTTTTCAAAGGCGATTGGTTCTTTAGGCATGATGAGTCAGATTTATTCAGACAAAAAATTGAAAATAATGCCTCAAGCCATCGCTGATGTGACGGGGAGTTCGGTTGCAACAAATGCTGAAATTCCCCGCGATGTTACTGAAATGGTCAAAAGCACGCTAAATTCAGTTGGCGGCAATGTGATGTTCATCCCTTATGATCCGCAATTTATGCAAAATACCGCCGTTACGGGTTATAGCGATTACGCTGATAAAATTTTGCCTGAAGTAGTTATTTCGGGGGGCATTACTGAATTCGATAGAGCATTAGTTTCAAAAGGTGATTCAACCGATGTCGATATTGAAATGCCAAATATGGGCGGCGTAAATTTCAACGATAACAACAAATCCTCGTTAGCGAGCGTCACGTTAGATTTTAATTTAATCGATTTCAGAACCTTTGCAGGCATTCCACGAATTCAAGCCATCAACAGCGTAAAACTTTCTAAATCAACCAAAGAAGATAGCTTTGGTTTCACCATTAAAAGCGCGACATTTGGCGCAAAAGGTGACATTAAAAAAGTTCAAGGTCGTCATGCCGCCGTGCGTTTAATTGTGCAGTTGAGCATGATTGAAATTATTGGGCGTTATCAAAAATTGCCTTATTGGCACTTAATTCCTGGTGCAAGCCGCGACGAAATTGTGATTGATGGTGTCTTAACAGATTTTTACGCCATGACAAACGCGCAACAATTGACCAAAGCGCAAGAATTTTTATATTTGTCGGGTTATTTAGCAGAAGTAAATGGGCAGTTAGATTCTGCCACACAAACCGCATTACAAAAATTTGCTACCGATAAAAAAGTGTCATCTTCAACATTAAATCAAGAAATGTATTTAGCCTTGTTTGAAAATGTACCGATTGATCACGCGACGGTTCAAAAACGTAAAATGTTAAAAAATACGTTAGCCATGCCAATAGAATCGGCACAGTCAGTACAAATACAACAATCACCACGCCCAGCACCAGCTGTTGAAATCAAAGAAACAGGCAGTATCACGCTATCCACTGATAAATCACAATATCGCATCGGCGAGCAATTGAATGTGAATTTTAGTGTTGATGAGCCGTTGTACGTCAGAATTGTGGTGATTAACTCGAAAGGCGAAATTTCAACGTTATTTCCAAATCCTTATCAAAGCGATAATTACTGCAAACCCAACCGCGCTTATAAAATCCCTTCGGCAGGCGCAGGTTTTACGTTGGATATTTCTGCACCAACTGGAACGGATAAAATTCGCGCAATTGCCAGTAAAAAACCTATTCCTTCTGACGCGCTACATTTCACCGCAGACGGTAATTTTGACGAAGCAAAAATGGCAAAGTACAAAATTCGTAACACTGCAAATTATGCAATTACCAACTAAAACATCATGAAAAAATATCTTGCAATAACGGCTTTGATACTTTTAACGGCGTGTGAATCGCCGCCTGTTCGTCGCCAAGAATTGGTTTCCATGCACCCAGAATGGAATGCCGATATGGTGACATTGATTCAAAACGGGTATTTAGCAAAAGGCATGACAGGCGATCAAGTAAGTGCTGCATGGGGAAAACCCTGTTGGTCGTGTACAGGAACGAAAAAAGGCGAATGGGGCGAAGTGTGGGAATATGCTACGCAACTGGTCTTTTTTGACACAAATGGACACGTCACACGTTGGACAAATAAGTAAATTAAATTAAAGGTAAAAATACATGACACGTTATTTTATTAAAATCAGTATATTAACGATGACTTGCCAATTCACATACGCAGGCGATGTTCAAATGTTCACCACACCGCCATCTGCTGAAGAAATGGGACGCATATTATTTTCAACTGAATCGGCTACATCAAATGAAAGCACTGAAGAAGATTCAAATGACAATTCAGAGGTCAAAAACCGTTCAATTAGCTTTCGCAAAAAAACGAATGAATCCGCTGCAAAGAAAGCACCAAAACAGGCTTCAAATTCATCTGATAACGCTTTCGGTTTGCCGATTGAGTTTGCTTACAATTCATCACAAATTTCAGACTCATCGATTCCATTTTTAACCGAAATTGGAAAAATGTTGAGTTCTCCCGATTTTTCAACAAGAAATTTAGTTATTGAAGGTCACACGGATGCGGTCGGCTCAGACGATTACAATCGTTATTTATCAAAAACCAGAGCCGAATCTATCAAAAACTACTTAATCGAAAACTATCAAATTCAATCTAGCCGCTTGGTTATAAAAGGTTTAGGCGAAAGTGAACCCTTACAAGGCACAGATCCTAGTGATGGCGTGAATCGTCGAGTACAATTTCGCAGTGCAAATTAAGAAGAGAATTTTATGACGAACACTTATTACAACGGCGTGATAGTTCCTAACTATGATTACGATTACATCACACAAAAACCACCAACAGGCGAGCTTGTTATCAATGGTTCGCTAACAAAAGGCAATAAATTAACGCTTGAAAGCACGGTTGAAGATCCAAATGGTGTTGATACCGCAGGCATTTTTTATCAATGGTTTCGTGACGATTTGCCCATAAAAAATGCTACTCAAATTACTTATTTATTAACTGAGCTTGATGTAGGCAAGTCGCTTCACGTTGTGGCAAATTACACAGATTTTTTAGCCAATCCAGAAAGCGTTACCAGTTCAGCGGTAAAAATTTTAGGTAGTTCGAGTGAGCCAACGTACAAATTAAGTGTAAAAAATGCGAATGTTGACGAAGGTGAAAGCGTCACATTCAAGCTCAAAACAACTAATGTTGAAACGGGAACAGCTGTTCCTTTTGTTTTCATGGGTTCGATTTCCGAAGAGGATGTTTCAGCGGGATTTAACGAAAAAGAATTTATTGTGCAAGTCGATGGTACTGCAACTCTCACGATTGCTTTTTTAGCCGACAAATTAACAGAAAATATTGAAAAACTAACCCTTTCACTTAATGAAGTTGATGAAAGTATCAACATTAACGTCAATGACACCAGTAAAACACCAAATAATCTCGTAAAAGGTGACGTTACAATTATGGGAGCTATTTCTGAAAAATCGATTTTAAAAATTGAAAATACACTCGCAGATACTGACGGATTAGGGAGTTTTTCTTATCAATGGTTTTCAGCTGGCAAAGCGATAAAAGGTGCAACACAAGAAATTTACACGCTAACAAAAAAAGACATCAATCAAAAAATAAGTGCATCTATTAGCTTTACCGACAAATTAGGGAATGTTGAATCAAAAATCAGTGCTGAAACTGAAATTGTTACGGCGTTTGATCCAAACATTGGCATTATAAAAGCGGGAACGAAATCAAGAGATAAGTTAGTCGGTCAAGCAAAAAATGACTCGCTTTCAGGTTTAGCGGGTGCTGATGAATTGATTGGTAACGCTGGCAATGACTATTTAAATGGCGGAGGGGGTAATGATTCTTTAGATGGCGGCACGGGAAATGACAAACTAATTGGTGATGATGGCAACGACAAACTAATTGGCGGCAGCGGGAATGATCATTTAGAGGGCAGTGCGGGTAATGACACGCTCAAAGGCGATGCAGGTGTTGATACGTTAAGTGGTGGTGCAGGTGTTGATAACATGACAGGCGGTGACGGCAACGATTATTACTTTGTTGATAACGTGAAAGATGTCATTAACGAAACGAGCAAAAATGTAACTACGGGCGGTTCTGATACCGTCGAAAGTATTTCAGATTACGTTTTGCCTGAAAATATCGAAAATTTTGTTTTAAAAGATTTAGCTGGAAAAGGACATAAAGCCACAGGTAATAAGTTGGACAACATTATTACGGGCAGCATTGGTGATGATGTTTTGAATGGTGGCGCGGGGAACGATAAATTAAATGGCAATGACGGCGTTGACTCGTTGAATGGCGATTTAGGAATAGACATTCTCTCAGGCGGCAAAGATTCTGACGTTTATTACATCAATAATTTAGAAGATAAAATCATTGAAGAAATTGACGGTGGTGAAGAAGATCACATCATTTCAACCGAAAGTTATGAATTAACTACCAGTAAAAACGTTGAATGGCTGACTTTATCGGGCAACAAGGCAAAAATGGGTGAAGGCAATGAATTAAATAATTTATTGCAAGAAGTTGAAAATGGCACTGTTGCCAATGATTTCAAAGGGTACGATGGCAATGACACTATTAACGGCGAAGGTGGTAATGATATGCTTGAAGGCGGCAATGGTAATGACGTATTAAACGGTGGCGATGGTAAAGATTTAGCTATTTTTAATGCTGATTTTTTTCAATATAAAATCACTCCTAATGCTGATGCAAATCAAATTATTGTTGAATATATTGGTGATATTGAGCTATTTAATGAAGGCGAAGATATTTTGAGTGATATTGAAACACTGCAATTTGCTGATCAAACTATCTCAGCTGAATTGATACTTACGGGTACCGCCTTGTTAGATTGAAATGAAGCATTTTCTTAGTTGCTTGATAGGTTTTTATTTTTGCAACGCTTGTTTTGCAGGCGTTGATTTTGTTGAAAATAAAAATCCAATCAAGCAATTAAACACCCTCGCAAAACCTCCAATCAAAAAAATTGAATTCACAACTTATAACGGGCATTTAGAAGCAACACTTGAAAATGATCGTTATGTCACAGGAAATTTATTCCAAAATGGCAAAGCGATTTATGTTAATGGTGAATTAGTCGATGGCGTATTTTATCTTTACGACACGCAAGGCAAAAAATACATATTGAATACAAAAAACTGAATCAACACATGAGTGACACGACAAAATAAATTAAAAAACAACAAAAATAGTCGATAAACAACAGAGTCATGTAAAATACGACACAAAAATAATTGATGGTTTTAATTTAGGAGATTTGGAAATGAAAAAAATTTACACAGGTTTTGTTTTATTAGGAACACTAGCCGTTACGAATGACGCTTTTGCTTGTAAGGATGGTATAGGTGCTGATTGCCCTAAAATATCAATAGATAGTTGTTCAAGTTCAAGTTCGTCATCATCGAGTTGTGGCGATGAAAAATTTGGCGCGGCAAGTCTTTATACCACGTCAGGTGCGTCGCGTGCGGCGGGAACTGTTTTTAAAAGCGTAGTGGATAAATCTGCAACGACACGCAATCAGCAACAACTTCTTACAAATATCGCGACAGGTGGTTTGCATTTATCTGTTGCCGATTTACGTTATGAACACGCTGATTTTAGAGCTTTTAATAACAGTGGTGACATCGGCGGTTTTACGGCAAGTGGTTCGTATGAGTTCAACGATACATTTTCAGTCGGTGGCTTAATTCCTTACGATTATATGAGTTTTGAAATGTTTGAAGCGCATCGAACAGGCTTTATCGGTTACGGCAAAGGCAAATGGAATGTATTGCAAGGCATGGAATTAAGCGCAATCGTCAATGGTAACTATATTTACACTGGCACTGATTATAACGGTGCTGCAAATACCGCTGATGTACATACTTATGGTGGAGGTTTTAGCACTCGTTTGGATTATGACAAAGGTGGTGATTTCTTATCGGCTTTAGCATTTTCGATTCAATACAACCAAGACAATTCAAAGGCGTTAGATGATCATCAATACCTCATTAAACTTGCACCATCTGTCGGTTATCGGATTGGTGATAATGCGGTTGTGAAAGTATTTGGTGCTTGGAACAATGACGTGACGCATTATCGAACTGTTGGAAATAAACTCAAAGACAGCGAATTTTTCGACTTAGGGATTGAAGGCAATTACAACATTTCTGAAACGTGGCAATTAAAAGGTGGTTACAAGAAAATTCTTGATTTACAAGCCTTTGATTCAGACGCTTTCTATTTAGGTTCAAGTTTGAGTTTCTAGTTTGAATTATTACGAATCC
>CAZLGN010000083.1:0-8382 GCA_964558865.1 uncultured Methylomagnum sp. | reverse complement strand
ATTCCGTAGGGTTTTAGCGCATCCATTCCGGACAGACTTCAGCGCGATCTTATGTGAATGACCTCTGAACGTTCTTCCACCGAAGTGTTTGAACTCCACCCGCATAAGCACAGATGGTCAAAGGAATGGTGCTGTTATTAAGCAGCTAGAGCCATTGAGTAGTTTTCGTCATTTGCGAATACTTAAGTTTCAGTAGGATTTACGAGGTGTACTGTCCTCGGCATGCACTCTAGGTTTTGCTACCCACGTCGAAGCCATGTCGCCCCCGTGATGTTGCGTAGGATAACAAGATTAAAGCCCAACACCAATGTTTTTTTATGCAAAATTAAGTCGTAACTAAACTTCACGGTGCATTTCCACAAAACTCGCCGCTTTCAACGCATTCCCACGCGCTATGTCAACAGAATCAGCGATAGCCAAAACCACGCCCATGCGACGATTGACAAATGCTTCGGGTTTTCCAAATAAACGCACATCGGTATTTGGAATGCTCAATGCTTTTTCCAAACCTCGATAACTCAAGCCTTGCTTTGCGTCTATCGGACTCAAAATAACCGCACTCGCCCCTGCACTTTTTAATGCAGTATTCACTGGCAAACCCAAAATGGCTCGCGCGTGCAAATCAAATTCAGTTTGAACCTGCGTCAACAATGTCACCATTCCCGTATCGTGCGGACGTGGGCTGACTTCACTAAACCAAACGTTATCACCATAAATAAACAATTCCACACCAAATAAACCTAATCCGCCCATTGCGTCTGTGATTTTTTTGGCGATGTTTTGAGAATTCAAAATAGCTTGTTCAGTCATTTGTTGTGGCTGCCAACTTTCACGATAATCGCCATTTTCTTGAACATGTCCAATCGGTTCGCAAAAATGTGTTTCAATTTTGCCATCCGCATTTAACGCCCGAACTGTTAACAGGGTAATTTCAAAATCAAAATTTATAACACCTTCGACAATTACTTTTCCCGTATCAACACGCCCGCTGTTTTTAGCGTAATCCCACGCTGTTTGTAATTCGGCAGCAGATTTCACCATTGATTGCCCTTTGCCCGACGATGACATGGTTGGTTTGACGAAACAGGGATAACCGATGCCATTTTCAACAGCTGTTTGTAATTCTTCAAATGACTGAGCAAACGCATAACGTGATGTCGGCAATGCCAATGTTTCAGCCGCTAAAGAACGAATCCCTTCACGATTCATCGTAAGTTGAATAGCGCGAGCGTTGGGTACAATCGTACAGTCACTTTCTGCCTCAATTTCAGCCAGCGCGTCAGTAGCAAGTGCTTCAATTTCGGGAATAATAAAATGCGGTTTTTCTTTAGCGATTAACGCTTTTACTGCGTCACCATCCGTCATATCAATTACATAAGAACGGTGAGCGACGGCATGCGCGGGCGCGTTTTCGTAACGATCCACGGCAATCACTTCTACGCCAAAACGTTGTAATGAAATGACTAATTCTTTGCCCAATTCACCGCTACCCAGCAAAAGAGCTTTTGTCGCTGAAGGCGTTAATGCTGTGCCTAATTTCATGGTTTTGACCTCCGAAAAGAAAAATTTTTACACTACACAGTAAGATGGAACCCAACTTTTAGTCACCATATAATCTGGTACATCGTTGAAATCAAAATTTTCACCGTCTTGAATCATTTTTTGCACGTCGAACAATTGCGCGACTTCGGGAATATCGTTAAAAAATAGCGTGTAAAACGGTTTCACTAATTTTTTTGCCACCTTAATTCCAACCGCCCCGATAAAATTTCGACGTTGCCCAACATGAGCGATTTCGTCAATAGTGATTTCATCGAGCAATTCTTTTAAACGGTCGCGCACTTCGGGTTCATCCGCTAGCACGTCATCAAATAAACGATGTAAATGAAAATAAAACGTCACCCCCATCAATTCCGTCACAAACGCGGGTGTATCGATTAACAAACCAGGAAATTTCGGAAATTGTTCATAGACTTTTTCTTTCCACGGCGACAACGGCACCCACTCAACTTTATCTAATCCACACGTTTTCAGCATTTCGTCAAATAATCGAACGTGACAAAATTCTTCTGCCAAATGAATACGGCTGATTTTATCTTCGAGTGTTTTGCAATTCGCCATACTCGGAGCCACGTCCCACGCGCCTTTAATGCCAACCCATTCATGCCGCGCAAACTTATAAATCCCCGTCAACATCAGCGTCATTTTATCCAAAGATTCAGGTTTATCGTGCATTTCAACGTAATTGCGATAAAACGCTTCAGGATTGGCAAGCGGTGTGCGTAATTTAACGGGATTGTTTTGAAAATAGGCAAGTTTTGCCCGCTTAATCGCTAAATCGCGGTCATTTTCTAATAATTCCCCACCGTGTTGTTGGGTAAATTCCCAGTAATTATCGAAATTTTCTTTGCGTTGTGATGCGGTAGACGGTGAAAAAATGGAACGGTATTTAGCATTCGTCATGCGGTCAAATCTCTGTCTTGAAATGTAAAAAAATGCCGATTGTATAGCACTCAAATCGATTGCGCTGTTTTTTGTATAACGCAGTTACGCGGTTTTAAAACTGTCGATACTCGCCACCAACATTTGTGCTTGTTCTTCGAGTGATTCCGCCGCTGCAGCGGATTCTTCCACTAACGCCGCGTTTTGTTGCGTCGTGCCATCTATCTCGTTAATCGCTTGATTGATTTGGACAATGTCATCATTTTGTTTTTCAGATGCAACGCTAATCTCGGTAATAATTTGCGTTACTTGCTCAATTGCTTCGATGATTTGATTCATGGTTTGTCCCGCTTGTCCCACTAATTTTGTGCCGCCATTTACTTTCGCGACCGAATCCGCAATCAATTTTTTAATTTCATCTGCGGCAACGGCAGAACGTTGCGCTAAATTACGAACTTCGACAGCGACCACCGCAAAACCTTGACCTTGATTACCAGCCCGCGCCGCTTCGACGGCGGCATTTAAAGCCAGAATGTTCGTTTGAAATGCAATATCATCAATCACAGTAATAATGTCTTCAATCCGTTTTGACGATTCATTGATGTTATTCATCGTAGTAATAACATTTTCAACAACTTTGCCGCCTTGCATTGCAGAATCAACCGCATTTGTGACCATGTCATTTGCTTGTTTGGTATTATTCATATTTTGTCGCACCGCTTGCGTTAATTGATCCATACTTGCCGATGTTTCAACCAGCCTTTCCGCCTGCATTTCCGTTCGATGAGACAAATCATTATTGCCTGACGAAATTTCTTTTGAGCCGTTGTAAATGTTGTCAGTGGCATATTTGATTTGCTCAATCATTGTGTTGAGTTTTTCAACTGTGGCGTTCGTATCCTCTTTAAGTTGCCCAAATGTTCCCTCGTAAGGGTTGGTAATTTTTTGGGTTAAATCGCCATGTGAAATGGCAGCTAAAACATGAGCAATATCCGTTAAACCCGCGTCACAAGTTTCCAATAATCGATTCAAACCCGTTGTTAACTCAAGTAAAAAATCTTCTTTATCGGCTAAATTAAAACGTCGAGAAAAATCTCCCCGACTTGCGGCTTTAACGATTTCAGCAACTTCTCGTTCAACGATTGTTTCTGCCGTGCAGTCGTACCATTCCGCAACCGAACCCAAACGCTGTCCTTTTTCGTTTAAAATCGGACTCGCAACAACTGTCATAGTGCGACTACCCAGTTTTGCATACGAAAAAATACTTTCCGTCATTGAATTAAGCAATTGCATTTGATGAGCTGAATTTTTATGAAATATATCGATATTCAAACCAATCAAATTATCGACATCAAAATGTGCTGATGAATTTTCAACCTCGGTGGCGTATTTTTGTAAAATTTTCTTCGCTGCATTGTTCAGATACACCAATTTTCGGTCATTATCCGCCATCATGATGCCTTTGCTGGCGTTATCTAAACCAATTTTGATGCGTAAAATTTCGTCAGCGGCGTGATGTTCTGCGGTTCGACGAATCAACAATTTTTGCTGCATATTTTTAATCGAGTGCAACAAACTGTCTTTGTCATTTTTGCGTAATTGAATGTCACGCGATAAATCGCCATCGGCAATTTCTTTCGCCATTCCTTTGGCGTGAAAAGGATCAATGCCTAACTGCCTTCCCAGGTAATACGTCAGCAAAAGCGCGATTGCGATAGCCATCGTGATAATCACTGATGCCATAATCCACAAGGTTGTTCGCATTTTTTGCGTGCTATCGAAAATGTCTTGAATGCTGTTTTTTGCGCCATTTGATTCGCTATTTCGTAAGCGAATCATTTGCGAAGACAACTTACTGGCTGCATGGTCAAAATCGCCCATGATTTGGTTTCCTGCCTCTGAACCTTCATTGATATAGGCTTCTGACATACGTTTTCCGTCAACATAAAAAGCATCAAAACCCATTTCTAACACATCAATCGCTTTTAATTTATTTGAATCAGCCGCTGCATATTGTCGATATTGCGCCAGTCCATTTTTAAAATCTTCGCGTGAATGTTCCGCATCGGTATAAGAGGCTGGATTTTTTGTTGCTGAAACATTGTTTAAAAATTGCTGCACTTGAACAACATCACGCGCCATTTGTCCCGATAACAAAGCATTTGGCAAAAATACGTCTTTGATTTTCTGCAAATCTTTTTCAGTGTGAGAATAGTTGATGAGTGTCGAGGCAATCAACACGACCATCAAACTAATAATGATAAAAAAACCAGACGCTATTTTGGTTTTAAAGGTGATGAATTTTTGTTTGTTTGAATGCACGCGCTTACCTTTATTTTTGCTATCGATTAAGTGAATCGTCATCCGCCTATAAAACGAATACTTTCACCATAAAGCAAAAATAAGACAGTATTGTTACGCGGATATTACCGAGCAGCAGAATTTGGCGTAAGCACGGTATTTTGGGCAGGTTTTGAATTATCTGTTGCAGGATAATCCAACGTGTAATGCAAACCGCGACTTTCTTTGCGTTGTTGAGCGCAGCGAATAATCAGCTCGGCAACAATGACAAGATTTCGCAATTCCAATAAATCGCTGGTAACGCGAAAATGTGCGTAATACTCCGCGATTTCTTTTTTGAGTAATTCAACCCGATTCATAGCGCGATGTAAGCGTTTGTCAGTGCGAACAATGCCAACGTAATCCCACATAAAATGTCGCAGCTCATTCCAGTTGTGTGAGACGACGACTTCTTCGTCAGAATCACTGACTTTCGATTCATCCCAAAGCGGTAAATTTTTTGGCATGATTAAATCGGGCAATTTTTGCTTAATATCTTCGCTTGCGCGTTCGGCAAAAACTAAACACTCCAATAATGAATTGCTCGCCATGCGATTTGCACCATGTAATCCCGTACAAGCGACTTCGCCAACTGCGTACAAATTTTCAATATCGGTTTGAGCAAAACTATCTGTTAAAACGCCGCCGCAAGTGTAATGCGCCGCAGGAACAACAGGAATTGGTTGTTTTGTAATATCAATATCAAATTCCAAACATTGTTGATAAATGTTCGGGAAATGTTCTTGAATAAAGGCGGCGGATTTGTGGCTAATGTCTAAATAAACACATTCAAGTCCGCGTTTTTTCATCTCATGATCAATCGCTCGCGCCACAATATCTCGCGGGGCGAGTTCCCCACGTTCGTCGAAATGGTGCATAAACGGTGAACCGTCGGGCAAAATTAAACGTCCGCCTTCGCCTCGTACCGCTTCGCTGATTAAAAATGAATGCCCCGCTGGATGATAAAGACACGTTGGATGAAATTGCATGAATTCCAAATTGCTTACGCGACAACCTGCACGCCACGCTACTGCCATGCCGTCGCCCGTCGAACTTTGCGGATTGGTGCTGTACAAATAGGCTTTGCTCGCGCCACCTGTTGCTAAAACAATGACTTTTGCCGCAAATGTTTCGACTTTTTGTAACGTGCTATTAAAAATATACGCGCCAGCACAGCGATTATTTTCAATGATTAAATCGATGATATTGTGATTTTCAAATAGCTCAATATAAGGATTTTCTTGAGCGCGTTCGATGAGGGATAACGAAACGGCTTTGCCTGTTGCATCAGCGGTATGAACGACGCGCCGATGAGAATGTCCACCTTCGCGGTTTAAATGCAGTTTCGTTTCACCCGAAACGGTTTGTTCTTCGGTAAATATCACGCCCTGTTCGCGCAACCAATCGATGGATTCTTTGCCGTGATTCACCGTTAATTTTACGATTTCTTCATCACATAAACCCGCGCCTGAATCGAGCGTGTCATTTAAATGCGATTCCAGCGAATCATCGGCATCAAACACCGCTGAAATTCCCCCTTGCGCGTAATAAGTGCTGCCAGCGGTCAAGGCAAATTTAGATAAAACTGCCACGCGCGTTTTTGCATCAGCCAGTTTTAGCGCAAGCGTTAAACCTGCGCCACCGCTACCGATAATTAAAACGTCAAAACTAAATTTGCTTTTCACGTTGACCCTATTTGCTTGTTTCTTCAAATACGCCGAAACTCATAATCCGCTGATAACGTTTCTCAAGTAGCGTGTGTGTATCTTGGCTTTTTAGTACATTTAAATGCCGCGCCAATGTGTCTTTCAAATTCTGTGCGGTGGTTTTAAAGTCTCGATGTGCGCCACCTAACGGTTCCCGCACGACTTCATCTAAAAATCCTTGCTCACGAATTCGGTCAGCCGTAATGCCCATCGCCTCCGCCGCGAGTTGTGATTTATCCGCGCTTTTCCAAAGAATCGACGCGCAACCTTCGGGCGAAATAACCGAATAAGTGCTGTATTCCAACATGATTAAACGGTCGCCAACACCGATTGCCAACGCGCCGCCCGAACCGCCTTCGCCAATAATCGTGCAAATAATCGGCGTTTTAAGTTTTGACATTTCAAATAAATTTCTGGCAATTGCTTCACTTTGTCCGCGTTCTTCCGCATCAATGCCAGGATAAGCTCCAGGCGTGTCGATTAAGCAAATAATCGGTAATTTGAAACGTTCCGCCAATTTCATTACCCGCAAGGCTTTTCGATAACCTTCGGGACGCGGCATTCCAAAATTGCGGTAAATTTTTTCTTTTGTATCACGTCCTTTTTGATGCCCAATAATCACAATAGGCGTACCGTCTAATTTCGCTAATCCACAAATAATGGCAGGATCGTCAGCATAAGCACGATCGCCGTGCAATTCGTGAAAATCTGTGAACACCAAATCAATATAATCGCGGGTATAAGGACGACCTGGATGACGTGAAAGTTGCGAAATTTGCCAATCAGATAAATTTGAAAAAATTGATTTTGTTAAGGATTCACTTTGATCTTCTAATTGTTTTAGCGCGTCCGAAATGTTGATTTTGTTATCGAATTGTACGTTGCGAAGTTCTTCAATTTTCGCTTCTAAAACGGCAATCGGTTGTTCAAAATCGAGAAATTTTAGATCCATGTTTTTTTAATTCATAAGTAGGTTTGAAAAGTGGTGAATAGTATAAGTCAATTTGTAACTATCAGAACTTTCGATGCCTAAAATAGACATTGTATTTTTGAAAATTAGTGAAATAAGGTACAATCGCGAGTTCAATTTAGGCGGTAATTCTGCTGCCGAACCCTTTTAATTTAGTTAGGAACTTGTAATGCCATCAGTAAAACTTAAAGAAAACGAACCATTCGCCATCGCGATTCGTCACTTTAAACGCGCTTGTGAAAAAGCTGGTGTTTTAGCGGAAGTCCGTCGTCGTGAAGCGTATGAAAAACCCACCACTGAACGTAAACGTAAAGGCGCAGCGGCTGTTAAACGTCATTTGAAAAAATTGGCGCGTGAGCGTTATGCGTTGAAAAACTTACGTCGCGGTCGTCCCGCACTTTAATTCATGAGTGAATTATTAGCACACATTAAAAACGAAATGAAAGCCGCGATGAAAAGTGGCGAGAAAAAGCGTTTAGGCGTGATTCGTTTGATTCTTGCCGCCGTCAAACAAATCGAAGTGGATGAACGTATCGAACTCGATGACAGCCGCGTTCTAGTCGTTTTAGATAAGATGGTCAAACAACGTCGTGAATCCATTCGTCAATATACCGATGGAAATCGTACCGATTTAGCCGACATCGAAGCGGCTGAAATTCTCATCATTCAAGATTTTCTTCCCCAACCATTAACCGAAACTGAAATCGATGCAATGGTCGCGCAAGCGGTCACTGATTCGGGCGCAACGTCGATTAAAGAAATGGGCAAAGTCATGGCGTTATTAAAAGAACCCATGCAAGGTCGCGCCGATATGTCTGTTGTCAGCGTGAAAATAAAAGCCGCATTCGTCTAAAACCTATGCGACGCATTCATCAAAATGTCAGGTAAAATCCCAAGGCAATTTATTGATGAACTTTTAGTGCG
>CAZLGN010000082.1:0-8451 GCA_964558865.1 uncultured Methylomagnum sp. | reverse complement strand
CCGCTCCTGCGTTTAAAGCAAATTCAATCGTTGGCAAACTCGCTTGAATTCGCGCGTCACTGGTAACTTTGCCATTTTTAACTGGCACGTTTAAATCTTCACGAATTAAAACCCGTTTGCCAGCTAAATCTAAATCGACCATGCGTAAAATTGTCATTTTATTTTCCTTCTTTCCATTTGATTGAACAGCCAATGCTGCTTTGTTGTTCTTTTGGGGCTTGCCCCGTTTCTGCCACCAGTTTCATTGCTTCAAATAAATCACGCGGCGTATTTTCTGGTGTAATTTCACGACGACTCGAATCCAAGCGTCCGCGATATTGCAATTCCATTTTGGCGTTGTAACCAAAAAAATCAGGCGTACAAACTGCACCGAAGGCTTTGGCGACTTCTTGCGTTTCGTCGAGTAAATACGGAAAACTAAAATTCAATTCGTCAGACAATTTTTTCATATTTTCAAACGAATCGTCAGGATAAGCGACAAAATCATTCGACATAATTGCCACGCTGTTAATGCCAAGCGTTTTAAGTTCGTTCGTATCTCGCACAATTCGCTCTTTCACGGCTTTGACATACGGACAATGATTGCAAATAAACATGACCAATAAACCTTTTTCACCCATGCAATCTTTGAGTGTCCACACTTTTCCATCTACGCCTGGCAATGCAAAATCAATCGGCAATGTGCCAAATTCACAATCGGGTGTTTCTAAAGTAACCATTTGTTTAAACCTCGTTTGGTTGAGAAAAAGGAATTGGCACGATTATATATTTTATTGCTTGTCGTGTGTGAAATGGTGCTATGGCAAAGAGAAAAAGATTTTTAAAATGACGCACTTCTCATTTTTTGAAGCGACTAATGATAGAATTTTTACAATTATTACTGCTTTGAGAATGTCATTATGGCAACCGCTAACGATTTACAGTTCAACAGTCTTATCAATAATTTGATTAAAGACGGTTTTTTAACCGCACCTGATGCTCAAAAGCATTATCAAGAGTCGCAAAAAAAAGGCGTTTCGTTAATTAACTATTTAGTCACTAACAAAATTGTGTCGTCTTCCGTTATTGCGTCAAAAATTTCAGCAGAATTTGGCATTCCACTTTTTGATTTAAATGCGATTGACTTAAAAATGTTACCCCAAAATTTGGTTAATAACACGCTAGTTCAGAAGCATCATGTCTTACCATTACACGTTCGCGGGGCAACCTTATTTGTTGCAATGTCCGATCCGCGTAGTTTTCAAGGTTTTGATGAAATTAAATTTAGCAGTCGTTTAAATCCTGAGCCGATTTTGGTTGAAGAACATAAATTAGCGAAAGCGATTGAGCAGTTACTCGAAGCCGCCGATTCAACCATGAATGATTTGTTGGATTCGGATTTAGATAATTTGGATATTTCGAGTGCAGGCGATGAAAATGTTGGCGCGACAACGATTGGCGATGAAGACGCGCCAATTGTGCGTTTTGTGAATAAAATTTTATTGGACGCGATTAAAACGGGCGTTTCGGATATTCATCTCGAACCGTATGAAAAAATCTTTCGCATTCGTTATCGTTCTGACGGCATTTTGCACCAAGTCGCCGCGCCACCCGCTAACATTGCTAATCGTTTAATTTCGCGCATCAAAGTCATGTCAAAAATGGATATTGCTGAACGTCGGGTGCCGCAAGACGGACGAATTAAAATGATTTTATCGAAAACTCGCGCCATTGATTTTCGGGTAAATACTTGTCCGACATTATTTGGTGAAAAAGTCGTATTGCGGATTTTAGATCCAATGAATGCACAATTGGGTATCGAAAAATTAGGCTTTGAACCGCAACAACAAAAATTATTTTTGGACGCAATTCATAAACCGTATGGCTTAGTTTTGGTAACGGGTCCAACGGGGAGCGGCAAAACTGTAACGCTTTACACGGGTTTGAACATTTTAAATACCTCCGAACGTAACATTTCCACAGCGGAAGACCCTGTTGAAATTACAGTCGAAGGAATCAATCAAGTGAACGTCAATCCGAAAGCGGGGTTGTCGTTTGCGTCAGCATTACGCGCTTTTTTACGGCAAGACCCCGATATTATTATGGTGGGTGAAATTCGAGACTTAGAAACGGCGGAAATTGCCGTTAAAGCCGCACAAACTGGGCATTTAGTATTATCAACTTTGCACACAAACGACGCGCCACAAACCTTGAATCGTCTTATGCAAATGGGCATTCCGCCGTTTAATATCGTGTCAGCTGTGAATTTAATCATGGCGCAACGGTTGGCGCGACGATTATGCGAAATTTGTAAAACGCCCGCCGATTATCCTGCTGAATTTCTATTGCACGCGGGTTTTAAAAAAGAAGAAATTGGACAACTGAAACTTTTTAAAGCCGTAGGTTGTGAGGCGTGCAGTAATGGTTTTAAAGGACGTGTCGGGATTTATCAAGTGATGACACTGAGTGAAAAAATGCGAGCATTGATTTTAAGCGGGGGAAATGCGATGCAATTGGCTGAGCAATCCACCGCCGATGGCATTAACGATTTACGCGCTTCGGGTTTAAATAAAGTGCGAATGGGCTTGACCAGTTTAGAAGAAATCGATCGTGTCACCACCGAAAATTAACACGCGCCAATTTATGCAAAATATCCTTCCGCTAAGTCTCTACATTCACATTCCGTGGTGTTTAAAAAAATGTCCGTATTGCGATTTTAATTCGCACGCGGTTAAAGATTCACTTCCTGAAAAACGTTACGTTGATTGCTTACTTGCGGATTTAGCGCGTGATGTGGCGCGTTATGAAATTAGTCGCTCATTGCAAAGTATTTTTATCGGAGGCGGTACGCCAAGTTTGTTTTCACCCGAATCAATTAACCGTTTATTGCGCGGCATTGAAACACAATTGACTTTTGTTGATGACATTGAAATCACGCTTGAAGCGAATCCCAGCACGTTTGAATTTGAAAAGTTCGCTGAATTTCGCGCCACGGGAATTAACCGTTTATCAATTGGTGTGCAGAGTTTTGACGAAACATTATTAAGCGAATTAGGGCGCGTGCATTCGGGAAAAGAAGCCATTGCGGCGGCTGAAATGGCGCACAAAGTCGGGTTTGAAAATTTCAATTTAGACTTAATGTTTGGTTTGCCAAAATCGTCGTTAGCGCACAGTGAACGTGATATTCGCACCGCGATTGCGTTGCAACCGACACATTTATCGTTTTATCAATTGACGCTTGAACCGAATACTTATTTTTACCGTTACCCGCCCGTTTTACCTTCTGACGAATTTATTTTTGCGATTCAAACGCACTGCCAACGTATTTTGGCGCAGCATAATTACGCGCAATACGAAGTGTCGGCTTACAGTTTGGCAAACAAACACTGTCGGCATAATGTGAATTATTGGCAATTTGGCGATTATTTAGGCATTGGTGCAGGCGCACACGGAAAATTAAGTTTAGCGTCGTCGCAAATTATTCGTACTCAAAAAAACAAACATCCTGAACGTTATGAAAACGCACAGGATGTAATTGAAAATGTTATTGAAACGATAGATTTACCACTGGAATTTTTGATGAATCAGTTGCGTTTAAAGCAAGGTTTCAACACCGCGCATTATGAAATGGCAACGGGTTTAAATGCGGAAACGCTGGAACCTGCGTTAAGTGAATGTGTGCAAGCAGGTTTGTTGATTCAACGCGGAAATCATTACACTTGCACGGAACAGGGTTGGAATTTTTTGGATGACGTGTTGCAGAAATTTTTACCTTAATTTTGCAACCATTGGGCAACGTTTTTTGCGTAATACGTCAAAATCGCATCACACCCCGCCCGTTTAAAAGCAAGTAAAGATTCTAAAACGACCGCTTTTTCATCTAACCAACCATTTTGCGACGCGGCTTTTAACATTGCATATTCGCCGCTAACTTGATACGCAAAAGTCGGCACACCAAATTCCTCTTTTACACGGCGAATAATATCTAAATACGGCATTCCTGGTTTAATCATTACCATGTCTGCGCCTTCTTGCAAATCCAGTGCAACTTCGCGCAAGGCTTCGTCAGAATTCGCGCAATCCATTTGATAACTGTGTTTATTGCCTTTGCCTAAATTGCTAGCGGAACCGACGGCATCACGAAAAGGGCCATAAAAACTGGACGCATATTTGGCGGAATACGCCAAAATTTTGGTGTGAATGTAACCGTTGTTTTCTAACGCTTCTCGAATCGCGCCAATTCGTCCATCCATCATGTCCGACGGTGCCACAATATCAGCTCCCGCTTTTGCGTGCGATAAGGCTTGTCTCACTAAAACGGTAATCGTTTCGTCGTTCAAAACGTAACCGTCAGCGTTAATCAAACCGTCTTGACCGTGCGACGTGAAAGGGTCGAGCGCAATATCCGTAATAATTCCGAGTTCTGGCACCGCTTCTTTTAAAGCGCGAACCGTTCGCTGTACTAAGCCATTTGGATTGTAGGCTTCAACCGCATCAAGCGATTTCTTTTCAGCTGACACCACAGGAAATAATGCAATCGCGGGAATGCCTAAAATATACAGCTCTCGCGCTTCTTCGATTAACAAATCAAGAGACAACCGTTCAACGCCTGGCATCGAATCAATTTTTTCACGTTTATTCGTTCCTTCGACCACAAAAACAGGATAGATTAAGTCCTCAACTGTAAGATTATTTTCACGCATTAAACGGCGCGAAAAATCATTTCGACGCATTCGTCTCATGCGTGTATCAGGAAATTTAATGTTATGATATTCCATGTTATTTATACTTTTTTTGAGATTTTTTTTATGAGAATTAAGCACTATACCTTATTCGTTCTGTTTCTAATATGCTTTGGTTTTATGCCGTTTACTCGCGCTTTTGCGAATGATTTGTCTGTACCACAACAAGCCATTGCCGAAGCTTCTGATAAATTGCAACAGAAAATGCAAGATCAAAATTTTCTGAAAGATTTTAACAAAGTGACCCAATTTGTTGACCAGTCGATTAACCCGCACGTTGATTTCGATAAAATTTCCGCATTGGTCTTAGGTAAAGCCTGGAAAGCCGCCACACCCGATGAACAAAAACGTTTCAAAAAAGAATTTCAAACCTTATTAGTTCGCACCTATTCCCGCGCCTTTTCAGAATTTAAAGAATGGACAGTGCGTTTTTTACCTAGCGAAATGGAAGATGGCGCAACAAAAGTCATCGTCAAAACCGAAGTTTTACAACCTGGTGTTCAACCTATCGCTGTGAATTACAGAATGTATTTAGCGGGCAATGAATGGAAAGCCTATGATATTATGATTGAAGGCGTAAGCTTAGTGACCAATTACCGCACAACATTTAGTGACGAAATTCAAACCAAAGGTTCAATCGATGCGGTGATTGATGGTTTAGCAAAACGCAACGCCGAAGCGTTGAAAAATTCTTAAACGTTACAACTTGAAAGAGATTTATATGATTAAAATATGCGGATTTGCAATTAGTAATTTTTATAACAAAATTAAATTTATTCTTTTGGAAAAAGGCATTCCATTTGTCGAAGAACAAGTAATGCCCTCACAAAGCCCCGATTTATTAAAGCGTTCACCCTTAGGTAAGATTCCATTTATTGAAACTGAAATTGGCAATTTGTCAGAATCGCAAGTAATTCTGGAATACTTAGAAGACGCTTATCCCGAAAAGCCGCTTTATCCGACAAATAGTTTTGAAAAAGCAAAATGTCGTGAACTTTTACAACACTTAGAATTAAACACAGAACTGCACGCGCATAGTTTAATCAAAGGTGCATTTTTTGGTGGGGCGATTTCAGAAGAAGCTAAAAATAACGTAAAAGAACGTTTAGAAATCGGCTTAAACGGTTTTAATAGCCTCGCTAAGTTTTCACCTTTTGTAATGGGCGATGTTTATAGTTTTGTTGATGGTATTGTGTGGCTGCATCTTGGCATGATTAGCATGATTACACAAAAAGTGTATGGCGAAGATTTAGTCGCTACACACATTCCGAATGTCGAAGAGTATATGCGGTTAATTGAGTCCAGACCTTCAATCCAAAAAATTGCTGCTGATAGAGAAAAGGCAATCGCCGCCTTTTTCAAATAATTTAAAACATTCACTTCCAGGCGCGGAATTCTTTTTCGCGCCTTTTTTATATTCGATGATTCCAATTCCAATTAAAGATTCCCTCTATAGTCAACCACTTAGTCAAGTAAATGCCTTTGCATTCGACGACCATGTTGCAAGCGTTTTTCCCGACATGATTTCGCGCTCTGTGCCTGGTTATCAAACCATGATTGCGGCGATTGGTTTATTGGCAGGACGTTTCGCCACACCGAATAGCGTTTGTTATGACCTAGGTTGTTCGCTTGGCGCGGCTTCGTTTTCAATGCAACAAAATATCACCGCTGAAAATTGCAACATTATCGCTGTCGATAATTCGCACGCAATGCTTTCTCGTTTTGAAAGCATTTTAACGCCCAATAAAACACCGATTGAATTACGATGCGCTGACATTCGAGACGTAAAAATCGAGAATGCCTCGATGGTCGTTTTGAATTTCACGTTACAATTTTTGCCCGTCGAAGACCGCACCGAATTACTCGCTAAAATTTACGCTGGCTTATTGCCTGATGGGGCGTTAATTATTTCTGAAAAATTAGCCTTTGACGATTCGCGCCAACACGAATTACAAATCGATTTGCATCATGAATTCAAAAAAGCGCAAGGTTATAGTGAGTTAGAAATCAGCCAAAAACGCACCGCGTTAGAAAATGTATTGATTCCCGAAACCTTTACAACACATCAAACTCGATTGAAATCGGTCGGTTTTGAAAGTGCCGAGTTATGGTTTCAGTATTTTAATTTTGCTTCCTTTATCGCCCTCAAATAATGCCTTATTCCGATTTATACAAAACCTTAAAAGAAGCCAACGTCGAATTTTGGGCAGAACAATTGCCGCAACAAATCGCTAACGCTTTTGATACTACGAAACACGGCGATTTGATTCGTTGGCAAAATCAGATTGATGATTTGCCAAAAATTTCGCCGCTGGTTCGTGATATTTCAATCGACACGATAAAACTCGGTAATGCCGATGAAGTTACGCCAGAACTGCAAGCCGAATTGAAAGAAAAATTGCAGGCATTTTGCCCGTGGCGCAAAGGGGGATTCGATATTTTTGGCATTCACATTGACACAGAATGGCGTTCCGATTGGAAATGGCAACGCCTTGAAAATCACATTGCGCCGTTGAAAAATCGACTGGTTTTAGATGTCGGTTGTGGCAACGGTTATCATTGTTGGCGAATGCTTGGCGCGGGGGCAAAACGGGTTATTGGTATCGATCCGATGTTGCTGAACGTGATGCAATTTCAAATTATCAAACAGTTTTACGACAACGACGCGCCGATTGACGTTTTGCCGCTTGGTATTGAAGCCTTGCCGCCAAAATTAAATTGTTTTGATACCGTGTTTTCGATGGGCGTTTTGTATCATCGCCGTTCGCCGATTGACCATTTATTTGAATTGCGTGATTGTTTGAAATCAGGCGGCGAATTGATTTTAGAAACGCTCGTGATTGATGGCGAATTAGGCGAAACGTTATTACCAAAAGACCGTTACGCACAAATGCGAAATGTGTGGTTTTTGCCGAGTTGTGCAACGTTGGTGAGTTGGTTAGAACGTTGTGGCTTTCAAAATGTGCGAGTTGTTGATGTTACGGTGACAACGATAGAGGAACAACGCACGACGGAATGGATGCGTTTTCAATCACTATCTAATTTTTTAAATCCCGATAATTCTGCGCTAACTTGCGAAGATTATCCTGCGCCTAAACGCGCGATTTTAATTGCTAATACACCGTAAAAATGACGATTTCACCTCCAAAACTCATCGACCGTTTCGGGCGCACTGTCGATTATTTACGAATTTCGATTACGGATAGATGCGATTTTCGCTGCGTGTATTGCATGGCAGAAGATATGACATTTTTGCCGCGCAATCAGATTTTAAGTCTCGAAGAAATTTACACGCTCGCCCAAACGTTCGTTGAATTGGGCGTGAAAAAAATCCGTATTACGGGTGGTGAACCGTTAGTCCGAAAAGGCGCGTTAGAATTATTACAGCAAATCGGCGCGTTAGAAGGCTTGCACGAATTGGTTTTAACCACAAACGGTTCACAACTTGTGACCGCCGCGCCAATTTTGAAAGCGGCAAATGTAAAACGTTTGAATATCAGTTTAGACACGCTCGACGCTGCAAAATTCAAAGAATTAACCCGCACGGGCAATTTACAAAATGTATTAAATGGCATTGAAGCGGCGAAAAAAGTGGGATTTGAACGGATTAAATTAAACGCCGTGATTTTGAAAAATCGAAATCATGCCGAAGTTTGCGACTTGGTACAGTTTGCGATTGATAACGAAATCGACATCAGTTTTATTGAAGAAATGCCGCTTGGTGTTGTTG